>NZ_NPJL01000034.1:0-70425 GCF_002251325.1 Prevotella sp. P4-67 | reverse complement strand
GAGTATATTCTTTTTTTCGTGGTAAAGTTAGTAAATATTTATGAATCAAGCATATACAAAGCTATTTTTCTAATGGCGGTCATTAGAAAATGACAAGAAACTTTTTCTAATGACCGATTTGGGTTTAATGGGGACGTATCTCGAATGGCACCCAAAATATGAACCGTCGTATGCGGAACCGCATGTACGGTGGTGTGAGAGGTCGGAAAACGAAAGTAGGAAGAAAACTACTTCGTTTTCCTCCTACTCGATTTATTGTTTCCATTACACTCCCGACGGTGGAGATGATAGATAGGACGGTGGAGATGATAGATAGGACGACGGAGATGACCCCGGCTTACTTGGTGACCACCTTGATGATACACTTGGGTTCACGCCCGGCTTCCTTGGCATACTTGACATAAGTCGCAGTACCCTTGTCCTTGATAATCGTCACCGAATCTATCTTGGAGGATGGCGTCTTCTTCATTTCCGAATAAGGCACTATCTTGCCATTGATGACGCAGAGCACATCCTCCTTCTTGTCTACACTTGTGCTCTGGGTTGTATTCACCGTGACGCTGTTGCCGTCGACTTTCGTCACGGTCGTAACCGTCTTCACGTCACTTATGGTTCTGCCTTTGGTCTTATAGTCGGAAGTGACGATGACGTGAATGTTGCGCACTGGCTCTATCGAGTATTTCACGATGGTCTTGCCATTGAGTTGACTGCCGTCAAAGTTTTCCACCTGGTGTCCATCTATCACATAGACCGCCTTTTTAATCTTCTGCGCACTCATGGTTGCGACAGAGAGTACTGCTACGAGCAGTAAGATAATCGTTCTTTTCATTTTGATATGATTTAGAAGTTTATGGATTGCGATATCAATTCTATGGATGACTCGCCCAAGCCCCGCCTGAGCATATACGAGTTGGAGTTACCATTGTCTGACACGGTACTGACCTTGAACTCGTCGTCGTGAGAAGAGATGACGATATCATCGGGCACCACATCGGCCAGCAGAGCCACCGCCTCCAGCAGTTCTGGGGTACTGATGCGCTCGGTCTGCTTTTCCTGCGCTCTGCCAGCAGACTTGGCGGGTTTGGGAGCCGTCTCTGCGCGAGGTTCTGCTGTCTGGGTCGGCACATTGGGCGTGGTCTCCACTACGCGCTTGACCTCAGCCTGCCGCCTAACCTCAGCCACAGGCTTCTGAGCCATCTCCCCGCTATTCCTCATCATGGGGATAGCGATTACCATGACCGCTACGGCACAGGCAGCCACCGCCCAGATCCACAGAGTTGCGCTCTTGCCTTTCTTTCGGGGAACCCGAGCCAGCATGGCGTCCTTTTCATCCTCACTGAAGTCATAGACATCGGTAGAGAAGCTGTCAAACAGCTCCTTAAACACCATCCACTCTTCGGGGATAGCCTCAGCCGTGCAGAAGTAGTCCGACAGCAGCTGTTCTTCCGACTCCGTTGTCAGTCCTTGGACAAACCTTTCAAGAAGTTTTCCTATGTTTTCCTTAGTCTGTATCATAACTCTGTCCCTTTCATTAGTTGTACGAGCGCCATCCGAGCCTTGCTTATCATGCCCCGGACCGACGACTCCGACGTTCCCATTATCTTGGCGATATCCGCATACTGCATATTCTCCACATTGCGCATCCTGAGCAATGCCCGTTGCTTGTCTGTGAGCGCTCGGATATTACGTTGCAGCCGTTGCCGTCCCTCCCGTTCCTCCAACTGTATCTCCGGATTGGCGTGCGAGGCCACCTCCCATGCCCCATCTATAGAGACAATCTGCCGCTTGTCGCGCAGCATGTTGAGCGATACGTTCCGGCAAACCACGGCAGCCATATTCCTCATCTTCGAGGCTTCTGCCACACGGTCTCTGACTACCCACAGCTTCACAAGAGTCTCCTGGACGGCATCCTCTGCGTCGTCTGCGTCGTTCAGATAGTGCCTTGCCTGCTTCAGTAGATTGCTGCGCAGACCCTCTACACCATGTATGAACTCTTGTATATCCATCGTCGCTAAGATTTGTTACTACTATAATAACACAAAAAGCCTGGTTTCGCTACCAGAGCAACCAGACTTTTTCTTTATAGTTGTCTACTAAGCCAACCAGATGGTCAAGCATAGCATTATGGATGCAACGATAATCCGTAGAAAACGTCGCAAGATTTGCGACAAAGTTAATAAATAAATGTCGCAACCACAAACAAAAGCAGGGAATTTAGATATAAAAAGACAATAGTACGACTCAGACGATACGCAACCGATGACAGCGCTGCGGGCATTACCATTAGCGGCGCCGTGACCACCATGGGCGGCTCGTAACTTATGACACGAGACCTCGTGCCTTATGATACGTAGGCTCGTAACATATGATAAGTGGACTCGTATCATAAGGCACGAACCGGCAACCGCCATGAACTCGCTTATTATCGACGGCTTACACGATATTCAACTACAACCCACAGCGATGCAGCACTACGCTCCATGACGGCGTCTGCCTTTCCTGCCGCTGCAAAGATGGACTAAGAAGAGGTGATTACGACTTTTTCCGCTGCAAGCATGGACCAAGCAAAGGCGCATACAACACTTATCGCTGCAAACATGGACAAAAAAAGATGCTTGCTGCCCTCTTGGCTGCAAACATCTATGCTAAAGTCTACGCCGCTACCCTGCTCCACCGCCTGCCTGACGGCTGAGAGGGCAGAGACGGTGGTTATCTCTTCATATACTCAGTGGGAGTGGTGCCATACGCCTTGGAGAAGCACTTGGAGAAGTAGCTGCTGTTGGAGAAGCCCACTGTATACATCACCTCCGACACGCTGAACTTGCCCTCCTTGAGCATGAGCGCCGCCTTGTGCATGCGTATGTCGCGGATATACTCCACGGGCGTCTTGCCGGTCATCGCCTTGAGTTTGCGGTAGAGCTGCTTGCCACCCATGCCCACGATTTCCTGCAGGGTGGTGACGTTGAAGTCTGAGTCTATCATGTGGGCTTCTATCGCCTCGTTGATTTCCGTGAGCAGACGCTGGTCCGCGGGGCTCAACTCGGGTTCCTCGATTTCCACCTTTTCTGCCTGGATGCCCAGATAGCTGTTGGTGAGGTCGAGTATCTCATCAAAAGAGCGATGACCCACCGCGCTCTTCAGGTCTTCGGCCAGTCGGTTGAAGAAACTCATACGTGCGTCGACCTGCTCGAGTATCTCCGCCTTCTGGCGGCGCTCCTCTGCCAGTCGCTTTCTGACCCACACAAACTTGAGGCTACCCCAGGCGATGGCGGCAGCCAGCAGGGTGTAGACGAGTTTGGCCCAGAGCGAGAGATACCATGGTGGCAGTATCGATATGTCGAGCCTGTAGACCTCGTCGCCGATATTGCCCTCGCCGTCAACGGCATGCACCGTGAGATGATAGCTGCCATGGGGCAAGCCGTTGTAACTTATGTCCAGATTGTGATGCGTCATATACTGCCAGTCGTGGTCGCTGCCCTCGAGGCGATAGGCATAGACCGCCGAGGGATGGTCTGAGAAGGGCAGGTCGGTAAGCTGCAGCGTGAAGTTGTTCTCGTCGCTCTCTATCACCAGTCTGTCCATGGTGCGCGGAGCCTGCTCGAGGGTTTTCACACGACCGTCGTCGCTGCCGGCTGCCCGACCGTCGGCCATAGCCCCCTGCAGCTGGCGGCCATTGACCATCACGCCAGCGAGCATGAGCCTCCGGGGATGGACGCTCGCTGTGGGCGCGTCGGCATTGAGCGTCACATAGCCGTCATTGCCACCCATCACCACCTGGCGCTGCGTGGGCGAATAGTAGATGGTCATGGGCGTGATGTCCTGGGGTATCTTGAACCTGAAGCTCTTGCCGTCGAGGCCGATGACACAGCACTCCTGACCGCTCACCACCCAGGTGCGCCCGTCGACATCGCTCATACATGCCACCTTGCCGCCTATCTGCCACTCGCGGGGCTTGACGGGCCATGTGGCTTTGCCCTCCATGACATAGCATCTCACCTTGCCATTGCTGCCCATCCACACATTGCCACGGGCATCAGCCATGATATAGTTGACCACATCGTCCGCGGGCACAGCCTCGACCTTCATGATCTTGGGATTGATACGGTCTACGTGGTTGCCGGTCGAAGCCCACACCATGCCCTGGGCGTCGGTCACCAGCTGGCCCACATGCAGCGCCGAGAGGGCATTGGCGCCGTGGTCGGCAAGATGCACATCGGCCACGAGCGTAGCCGTAGCCGACGGCGATGAAGCCGTGGCTGCAGTGACGGTCTGCACGAGCCGCTGGCGGTCTACGACGAAGATGCCGCCCATGTATGACGCCATCCACATGCGTCCCTGCCGGTCTTGGAGTATATCATAAGCCCACGCTGTGGAGTATCTGCGCGTGGGGTCGTAGACGATGAAGTTGCGCATCTGGCCCGAGCGGCTGTCATAGAGGTTGATGCCGTGGTCGGTACACACCCAGACGCCGCCCTCGCGGTCTTGATAGATTTTGCGCACGCGGTTGTGGCTCAGCGGGTGCTGGCTGTTGTTCTGCCGATACCATGCCTTGCCCTGTCTTATCACGCCATTGGTGCCACCCATCCACCATTCGCCGTCGCGCGTCTGGCAGAGAGCGTGCAGACAGTTGCCCTCATTAGACAGGGTAGCCTTGTAGAGCGGAGTATATATATAATAGGTATGGGACGACAGGCGCGACAGCCCGTTGTCGGTTCCTATCCACACATTCTGCCACTTGTCGACATAGCATGCCCACACGATGTTGTTGGGGATAGACGAGGCGTCGTGGGAGTCGTGCTGATAGTGGCTGATGGTACCACTGACAGCCATGGAGAAGAGTCCGTCGTCGGTGCCAATATACAGGGTGCCGTTGGCAGCAAGGGCAAAGCACTTGATGGAGTGACCGTTGAGGGCGTCGATACGGGTAAACGACTTCAACTGCAGGTCGGCGCGGTAGAGGGCGCCCTCGGTGCCTATCCAGTAGCAGCGGCGGTGGGCATCGTAGGCAAGGGCGTTGACCAGTGGCTGGGTGCCCTGGCAGAAGGCTATCTGCCTACGGCCGAGATAGAGTCCGGAGATGGTGCCCTTGAGCAGCCCTCTCCGCGTGGGAAGCAGGGCGTAGACATCGCTGCCATAGCCGTCGCTGCCATGACGCAGGTCGATGACGCGCAGCTCGGTGGGAGTCTTGCGGGTAGTGGTAGTGCCCGCAGCAGTGGCGGTACTGGGTCTATAGGCATAGGTGTCGAGGTCGAAGGCCTGCAGACCGTTGGCGGTGGCAAGATAGAGCATATTGGACTGCTGCGCCAGAGCATTTACGCGCGTATTGGCCACCGTACAGTCGCCGAAGTGGCGATAGCCGTGGTACCCGTCGTAGCTGAAGAGTCCGGCATCGGTACCTATCCACATCAGGCCCTGACTGTCCTGCATGATGGCGTAGATGGTCTGCGCTCCGTCGAGCGTGATGTTGGTAAACCGTTGTGCATGGAGCGCACAACAGATGATGTGCATGAATATAAACATGCCAATATGTCTGATAGTCTGCTTCATATACAACAAAAATACGCATTAAAAAGCACACTGGCAAACATATTGGCAAGAAAAAATCAACCGACTCTCAAAGTAACGGTTTTCTCGATATTGCGGGCAGCGCTTCTGACCCTCACGGTGACCTCGCCCGCCTGCTTCAGGCTCTGGACGATGAGCACCAGCTTGCCCGAGAAGAGCCGCATGCGGGGCTGGGTAAACGACTCGATCGAGGTGGCATCGCCGTTGCATGCCGCCTTGAACTCTCCGGCACCGCTGACCTCGAAGGTGAGCTCGTCGTCGGCAAGCGGACACTCGTTGCCATCGGCATCGAGCATGCTGACCGTGATGAAGGCCAGGTCGTGACCGTCGGCGTTGAGGGAGGCATCATGGTTGTGGTCGCAGCCCTCGACCAAGCACGCCACGGCGGTAGAAACGTGGTCGGGGCAGTCTACCTCGAGGCGTATCTGCGATGGCTCTCCGGCTGTACGGCGACAGTCTTCGCCCACCTTTTCTCCATACTGGTTGTAGGTGACCACGCGTATCTCGCCGGGTTCGTATCTCACGTCGTTCCATCTGAGGCGGTAACGGTCGAGACGGCTTGTCGGGTCCTTGCGCACACGCCCCTGGCTCTTGCCGTTGACGAAGAGCTCGCCCTCGACGCCGTCGGTGTAGCAGTATACGGGTGTCGGCTCTCCCTCACGCCCGCTCCAGTTCCAGTGGGGCAGCAGATGGGTGGTGTGTACACGACCATTCCAGTGGGCACGATACATGTAATAGCGGTCTTTGGGCAGTCCAGCCAGGTCGCAGATACCAAAATAGCTGCTGCGCGAAGGCCAGTAGGTGTCATAGGGCGTGGGCTCGCCCAGATAGTCGTAGCCCGTCCACACAAACTCGCCGATAACCCAGCTGTGGTCATCCTGCATCTGCCAGTCGTCGTCGGGCAGATTGCTCCACGAGCAATACTCGGTGTCGTAACTCGAACACTGGCCGTCGGGATAGGGATTGTTGTTGTGTGCCCCTACCCTTACCGGGAACTTGTATACTCCGCGCGAGCTCACGGTCGATGCCGTCTCAGACCCGAGCAGAAAACCCTGGGGCAACTGTGCCATATTGTTGTAATACTTGTGAACGCGGTAGTTGAAACCCGGCACATCCATCACCTGGGCGAAACCTGAGGCCAAGGATTCTTCGGCCCGGTCCATGCCCTGGGTGACAGGGCGCGAGGGGTCGTACTGGTGGCAGAGGTCCTGCAGACGGCGGGCGATGGCAACGCCCTCTTTGCTCCACTGCTCGGGTATCTCGTTGCCTATACTCCACATGATGATGCTGGGGTGGTTGCGGTGGTGCTTCACCAGATTGGTGATGTCTCTGTCGCCCCACTCCTCGAAGAAACGGGCGTAGCCGTTCTTGCACTTGGGATAGACCCACATGTCGAAGCTCTCGGCCATAACCATCATGCCGAGCGAGTCGCAGAGCTCCATCTGCATGGTAGAAGGCATGTTGTGGGCTGTGCGGATGGCGTCGCAACCCATGGCTTTCATCATCTTAATCTGGCGGATGAGGGCAGCCTTGTTTTCGGCAGCGCCGAGGGGTCCGAGGTCGTGGTGGAGACACACTCCCTTAATCTTACGGCTCACGCCATTGAGCTGGAAACCGTGTTCGCGGCTCACCGAGATGGTGCGTATACCGGTCTTGACGGTCTGCACATCGACCAGGCGGCGCCCCTCATAGCGGGCGAGGCTGAGCCGATAGAGCGTGGGCGACTCGGGCGACCAGAGTCGGGGCTCGGCCACACGGAGCGTAGTCTGGAGCTGGGGGGCGTTGCCCTGCAGCGTGTCGGCAGCCACCACCCTACCCTCGGCATCGGCCAGAGAGACCACAGTGTAGCCACGCTTGCCCATATTGCCTTGAAGCAGAGCGCTCACCTCGACCTGGGCCTCATCGCGGGTGGCACTGAGGGTGCGCACATAGGTGTCCCAGGGAGAGAAGGCGGCATCGCCATAGAGCTCGACATGGACCGGACGGTAGAGACCGCCACCAGGATACCAGCGCGAGCTCTCTTCGCGGTTGTTGAGATGCACCTCGACAAGATTGTCCTTGGAGCCAAACTTGACAAAGGGTGTGATGTCGATGCGGAAGGCGTTGTAGCCATAGGCCCAGCGGCCTGCCTCACGCCCGTTGACGCTCACCACGGGTTCGCTCATGGCTCCGTCGAACACCAGTACGGCGCGCTTGTAGCCCTTGGGCAACGCCAGACGCATACGGTAATATCCCTCACCTATCCAGGGCAGCGCGCCCGAGCGGCCCGACTTCTCGGTCTTCTCGGTCTCGCCGTTCTGCTCGATGGCGACCATCTGCAGATCCCACTTCTTGTCGAAAGGCCCCGATATAGCCCAATCGTGGGGCACCCGGACGGGTTGCCACGACTGGCCGTCGCGTGAGAAATCCCAGTCGGGGAGGTCGATAACACGGCTTACCTGGGCCCGGCACCCCGTGGAGAGGGCCAACATAAGTGTGGAAGCCAGCAGTAGGGCTTTTGCTATTATATTTTTCATTGTTGTCTATAATTGTTAGTCGGTTGTTGCATTATTCGTATTTCCAGGTCATGGCGTTGAGGTCGGCGGTGACGGTCACCTCGTTGCCGTTGACATCGTCCTTGAACCAGATGTTCCAGTTGCCGTCGGCTGTAGACAGCTTGAAGAGGTCTGAAGGGTCCGAACCGTAGTTGGCCTGTTGGTCATCCTTGCTCTCACCCACGTAGACAGTCACCACTACCGAGGCGCCGATGAGGGGGGCACCATTTTGTGCATCTGTCACTTTACCCTGGATGGTTCGAGTCTGTGCCAAGACTGGCAGACAGCCCATGAGCAACAATGCCACGAGAAGATAGCTTCTCTTCAGTTGTCTTAAGATTGCGTACATTTTAGTTACTATGTTAGGTTGTTGGTTTTTAACTATGCAAAATTAGCCAATAGGGTAAAAACAACAAGACATATATCAGACAAAGATAAAAATAAAACGGACACAAGTGGTCATTTCGCGCGTTTTTGTCCGTTTTGTTGCCAATATGACCGATATGTTGCCAAGAAAGACGGCCTCTTTTATCCACAATCGGACAAATAAACGACTGGGGGTTATCTTTTTTCCGACTTCAAAGTATGAAATGACAAATTCAAGACGCCAATGATATAATTCGTGATGTGCATTACACGTATCGTGCCATGAATGACAAATCTATCATACGAAAAAAAACGGTGCGAAACCAACGCTATTATTGTAATAATGTGTAAATTTGTCGGCAAGCAGTTTACTGCCTACTCAGATAAAGCCATAATCATGACAGACATAAAGGATAAGAAGATTGCCATATTCGGCATCAGCCGGCTGCGCATGGGAACCGACGGCAAGGGCATCACCACCCTGGTCGCAATGATGGGCTGCCCGCTGAAGTGCAGGTATTGCCTCAACGACCGCTGCCACTACGATGTGGGCGGCAACGGCGACGGCAGCGACGGCCACACCCTCACGCCCGGCATACACTGGGTCACGCCACTGGAACTCTACGAGATGGTGAAGATGGACAATATCTACTTCCAGACCACGGGCGGAGGCATCTGCTTCGGTGGCGGCGAGCCCACGACGCAGCACGCGTTCATCACAGCCTTCATCCCGCTCTGCCCCAGCCACTGGAGGTTCACGATAGAAAGCTCGCTGTGCTGCACCACCGATGCCATAGAGGCACTGGCGCCCCATATCGACGAGTGGATAGTCGATGTCAAGGATATGAACAGCTATATCTACAGAGAATACACCTCCGCCGAACCGGTAGTCAAGGAGCGGCTCGCCGAACTCATGAAGCTGGTGCCCGAAGAGAAGATTAGGGGCAAGGTGCCGCTCATCCCCGACTTCAACACCGATGCCGATGTAGAGCGGAGCGTCGACGAGCTACGGGCGATGGGCTTGACGCATATAGAGAGGACCGAATACATCGTCAAGCCATCCAGATAGCATATATATAATAAGATATAGACAGAGGGAGGATAGCTCCGCATTGACCGGCAGCCCCTCTACACGCAGACCGCCGCTGAAGTTGGCCCTCGGGCTTGTCTTCAGCGGCGGTCTGTTAGTATTTTTTGGCGGGAAGGTCATCTCGGCGGGCGGGGAGGTCATCTCGGCGGGGACAGAGACAATCTCGGCGGACGTGAAGACAATCTCGGCGGGCGTGGAGACATCACCCAGCGAAGCCGCGATGCAGCCCACCCTCGCTTCAACGCTTCAGCGCCTCGAGGATATGGTCTCTACACTGCTCCATTATCCACTTGGGCGTGCTCGTAGCCCCACATATACCTATGGTCTTGACTCCGTCGAGCCAGTGCAGGTCTATCTCCGACGGCTGCTCGATGTGGTGGCTGTTGGCGTTGACGCGCAGACACTCATTGAAGAGCACCTTGCCGTTGCTGCTCTTGTGGCCGCTCACAAAGAGTATCATGTCGTGGCGGGCGGCAAAGGCGGCAATGTTGGGCATACGGTTGGCAACCTGGCGGCAGATGGTGTCAAAGCTGCGGAAGGTGGCTTGGGGAGAGATATGCGCCTGGATGTAGGCTATGAGGGCATGAAACTCGTCGAGCGACTTGGTTGTCTGCGAGTAGAGGTAAATGTCGCGGTCGAAACAGAGATGGCTGGCGTCGTCAAGGTTCTCTACCACGATGGCGTTGCCATCAGTCTGACCCACGAGACCCAAGACCTCGGCATGGCCGTTCTTGCCAAAGATGACAATCTGTGCCTGGGGATTGTCGTCATACTGGCGCTTTATGCGGCGTTGGAGCTGGAGCACCACAGGACAAGTGGCATCGATGATTTCTATATGGTTGCGCTCGGCGGTGGCATAAGTAGCCGGCGGCTCGCCATGCGCACGCAGCAGCACCTTGACATCGTGGAGCTGAGACAACTGGCTGTGGTCTATAGTCTGCAGTCCCTGCAGATGGAGACGCTCTACCTCCATGCCGTTGTGCACGATATCACCCAGGCAGTAGAGCGTATCGCTGCGTGAGAGTTCTTCTTCGGCTTTGCTGATGGCGGTAGTCACTCCGAAGCAAAATCCGCTACCGCTGTCTATTTCTATCTGTATCATCAGGATAAGGATCTATCGTTTTACATCTACGGCTATCACCACCTTGGCATTGTCGGGGTCGTTGGTAATCATCAGTATGCGTGGACGAGTACGCACCTTGTGGAGCGCCGATGCCACGGCGGTCACGCGCAGACGAGCCGACGCGCCGGGAGCTATCTTGCGGGTCGAGAGCGACACCTCCAGTCCGGCGGTAAACATCTGTATGTTGCGTATCTCGAGGTCGGTGCGTCCGTTGTTGGTGATGATAATCTCGCCGCGCTTCTTCTTTTTACCGTCAAAGCTGCCCAGGTCGAGGTAGGTGGCAGAGAGGCTCATCTTGGGGGCATACTGACGGGTGGCGTCGGTGATATTCTTAAACGAGGGCAGCAGCACCGCCGACACCTCGATGGCCTTGTCGGCAGAGACGCGCTCACCGGGATTGCTGCCCAGGTAGATGGTGGTCTGGGTGAGTCCGAAGTCGCGCAACTTGTCTGACAGCAGCGTGAGGGTCACCACTCCGGGACGCCCGGCGGCTATCGTCGACGGCGACACTTGTGCCTCGAGATAGTTGGGTAGGTGCATCACCTGCGGGCTCACTGCCTTGGAGGTGGGGTTGAGGATATTGATGCGGAAGAAGGGTCGCTCGCCACGGTTGACGTCATCATATTCCACGTCGGTCTTGTCGACACGCAGGTCGCCGAGCTCGAGGGGGAAGTCGCCGGTATAGTCGATGACCTCTTCCACGACCACGCCACGCAGGGTGAGATACACGGGCTTATTGCCGCCATCGACATAGAGCGCCAGCTCTTTCTGGAAGTGTCCCAACTGACGGGCGTCATAGACAGCGCTTACCTTGAAGGTCTTGCCGTTGGCTATGGCCTGACTGGGGTAACTTGCCACTGTGCATCCGCAACTGCTGCGCACCTTGGCGATGGTTATGGGACGCCCGCTCTGGTTGCGGGCCTCAAACTGTACGGTCACGGGGCGGCGATACTGCACCTGTCCGCAGTCGATGGTGGGTTGGGCTACTGTTATCTTCTGTGCCATAAGCGCCATCGGCGCCACGCACAGCGTGAAGAGGGTCATCACCAGACGGTGAGAGTGTGAGGATAGGTTCATTATGGTCATATTATGGATTTACGTGGATGATTTCACCGGCAACACGACCGGCAAAGGATGGACTGTAGGCACACTGCACGGTGCACTGACCTGCTCGGTAGTCGCCGGCACGGTCTACATAGTAGGAGGTCTCGATGACATGGGTACCCTTGCCCATCCGGTCGAAATAATAGGATGTGCGGCAGTCGCGCGGAGCCTCATAGCAACCCTGACGATAACCGCTCAGCTGGACAACGGGCTCCAGACACGCAGCGCGCTTGTCGGTGACTTCGACAAAGTCGTAGTCGCGGTCGGCGCGGATGATGATGCGCACGGTGACCTTGTCGCCCACACCGAGGTGGGTGCCTCCGACGACCTGGCGCTCGATGCTGAAACCTTCACCAGCCTTCTCTATCTTGCCGGATGGCAGCATCATCGAGGCATAGACAGCACCCCAACTGGTGTGGGGCTGCTGCTTGGTGATGGCTATCGAGTTGACGGCGCCGTCGGCCTGCCAGGTCTGCGCGCCGATCATCGGCACGCTGGTGTCGGCTTCCATCGGCTTGCCGTCGATGGTGATGCGTGTGCCTGTGGCTGGCGCGAGGGCCGAGCCGTTGTCCTTGAGGAAGGCATAGATGGCGTTTACGCTGTTTATCGGTGTGTCCCAAGCCGTCGTACGCTTCTCCTGCAAGAGCCACTGCCGCATCTCGTCGATGGCAACGCTGTCTTGGGGAGCGAGCAGACCCATTGCCTCGATGGTGGCTACCTGTGTGGGGATGCGGTAGCTGCACCAAGAGTAGCCGGCAAGCGGAGTATCGTAGTAGCGACCCATGCCGTCCTTGTAGACGGTAAACTCGCGCGCACTCTTCAGGCACTCCTTGGCCCTGGCATCGCGTCCGTAGAGGGCGAGCACCACGGCGCTCTGCGCCTTGTCGGCGATGGTGGCCACGTGCTTCTGCTTCTCCATGATATCGAGCAGATAGTCGATGGTGGGGGTAGCCTTGCGTCCGGCGAGTGCAGAGGCGTAGAGATAGCGTGTCTCGATATAGTCGAGGCGGTCGGTCGTATGGTTCTTGGGGTCACGTTTCTTCATTTCCTCCACGCGCTGTGCCATCACTCTGTCCAATGCTGTCAGTGCGTTGTCCAGGATATTCTGCGTGGCGGTCTGCTTGCCGACGATGCGGTCGAGCCTTGCCAGCGTCTCTGCCACGGCGGCAGTCATATAGACGTTGCCTCTCATGCCTTTCCACCATGCCAACATACCGTCTTCGTCCTGCAGGTCACCGAGGCGACGCAGGATAGACGACTGCGAAGCAGCCAGCTGGTTGGCATCGAGGTATCGGGCCAGACTACGCATACGCTGGGTGTCGCGGGCGGCATCCATGAGCCACGGGGTTTCAGCCAGAACGGTCTGCTTCAGACTCTCGTTCTTTTCCAGCACGCCTGTGAGCGACTCATCGGGGCGCTGCTGCCAGAGGCTTATAGCCTGGGCGATGGCGGGCGAGCTGCCGATGATGTGCTGGGCTATGGCGTTGGCATAGTAGGCGGTGACGAGGCTCATGGCGTTGTCGCCCGAGGGGTTGGCCATCGACGGCAAAGCCTGTATCATGAGCCATGCGGGGTTGTCGGTATATTCTATAGTGGTATGCGTGCGTGTGGCGCCGGCGGAGTATAGGGATGTCAGGTCTATGGTGTGGGTGCCGGTGCCCGTGAGGGTAAACGGACGGGTGTTGACCACCTGTTCACGGTCGGGCAATACGGGCAGATAGTGCTGTTCGCCATCGGCAAAGTCGCTGCCGGTAGCCATAGCCTTGCACACCACAAGAGTCTCGTCGGTAGAGAGGTCGAAGGCGAAATAGAGGGTAGCCGCAGCCTTGGCGTCGACATCAAAGTTCTGCTGACGCGCCACGAGGGTGCGACTGCCGTCGGCGGTGGTGAGCTCCAGACGCAGTCGGCCGCTCTGGCGATGGTCCGAGGCATTGGTCACACGCACGGCGATGGTGGCATGGTCACCATTGCGCACAAAGCGGGGCATATTGGGCTGCACCATCACCTTCTTCTGTGCCACGGCGAGGGCTTCGATGGTGGTAGCATTGAGGTTGCGGTCGTGTACGAGGCCCTTGAACTTCCACGTGGTCACCGACTCGGGCAGACGGAAGCTGATGGCGATGTCGCCCTTGGCATCGGTCTGCAGGGAGGGATAGAAGAAGACGGTCTCGTTGAAGTTCTCGCGCAGAGAGGCCCACTCGGGCTCCTTCTCTGTCTCGGTGACCGACGGCTCGGGCATCGCCGCATCAGACGCCAGTTTGTCCTTGACCCTATTGGCACGGGTCGACTCGGCGCTGGCTACTCCCCTCACAAAGAGCTCCCTGCCTGCAGATGCCGAACCGGCATACATGGGGCCTGCGGTGCGATAGAGGAACCGGCAGGGCCACGCCGTAAGTTGCGAGAGCGACAGGTCGGGCTCTACCAGCATCTTGGTCTCGAGATAACTGTACAGACCGATACTTCGGCTGTAGGGTATGCGCCAGTCGGCATTGTAGAGCCGGCTTGCGCCATACTCGTTGTAGAAGCGCCAGTCATGGGCATAAATGGCATCGAGCGAATGGTCGTAGAGCGAGGCTATGAGCTGGGCGTCGGCGGGCTTGCCGTCGGGGCGGCTCACGTGGAGGGTCCACGTTTCCTGCTGTCCAGGCACGAGGCGGTCGCGGAAGGTGGTCCAGCGTGCCACAAGCCGCTTGTCGGGCATAGGCCGCATGATGCGCTGGGTGTGTATGTAGCGGCGGCCGTCCTTGACCCAAGCATAGGTGAGGGTGAGGGCGTCGCCATAGTCATCGCGGTAGGTGAAGTCGCGCAGATGGAGCTGGCCCTTGAGGTGGAGCGAGCCGCTCTCTATCACGCGGTCGTCGGCAAAGAGTGTGTAGACGACGTACTGTTCGGGAGCAGAAGAGCCAAGTTGCAGCCTTACCTTGTCCTTGCCCTTGAAGCGGGTGCCGCTCAAATAGAACCAGTCGGGGGTATCGATGGGGGCACGGCTGTCGGTGGCACTGAAGAGTACAAACGGGTGTACAAGGGTGTCGCTATCGCACACGGCGGTGAGCACATGGCGGCCGCTCTTCAGCCCCTTGAGGATGGCTCTCAGGTCTACCGCCTCGTTGGCCTTGGCGGTGTAGCTATGCTTGCCGATGGTGTAGCTTACGGTGCCGTCGATATTCTGACCGGCGCTGTTGCGGTAGTCAAAGCGTATGGAGCCGATGCTGTCGCGCTCTATCTGGTCTGCCATGTCGCAGCTGAGCATCGTAGGACGCGTGCCCAGGGCTACAGAGGTCTGGGCGTCGTGGCTCTCGCCGGCGGCATCGGTGACGGTGGCGCTGACATCAAAGGAGTAGAAGACCCGACGGTCGTAATCGGCATCATCGACCGTGAGGGGCAGACGCAGACCGAAGCGGCCCAGACTGTCGGTGACCGTGGTGGGCAACTGCTCGACATGGCTTTCACCGCGACCGAAGCGCCACCACCACAGTCCTATCCGGCGTGTAGACTTGGCGCTCACCTTGGCGTGCTGCACAGGCACTCCGGCATAGGTCATCACCCTACCGGTGAGCAGGAGCGTGTCGCCAGCCTCGTAACGGGTGCGTATCGTGTCCCATTCTATCTTGAACGTAGGACGCTTGTATTCCTCGACCCTGAAACTGGTGCTGAGCGAATAGGGCATGTCGCTGTCTATGTAGTATCTACCGGTGAGGCCGGTGGCGGGCAGCACAAACTGGCTGTGGGCGGTGCCATAGCTGTCGGTGGTCACCTTGTGCTCGGCTATCACCCGACAGTTGGCGTCGTGCAGACGTAGGGTGAGGTCGCGACCTGTGATGGCGTCGCCTTGGGTGGCGCTGCTCCTGTAGGCTCCCACCATAGCCACCTGCACGGTCTGTCCGGGACGATAGATGCTGCGGTCGGTAAAGAAGCTGAACCGCTCTTCTGCCTTGGACTTTAGGTATGAGAGCATCGACCATGTCTGACCAAACGGACTGTTGATGTCCATGCCCGAAGTAGCGCGCATATAGCTGCCTCCCCACTTGCCCGTGCAGAGCGCCTCGCCCTTGCGGTTGACGCGGATGACGGTGTCCTGGTCGCAGCGGCGCATGTCGCGTCTGATGATGATGGATGCCTCAGGCACGGGGTTTCCCGTTGTAGCGTTTACCACTACCAGCCTCATATTGGCAGTTCCCTTAGCCGACTGGCTCTGCACCATCAGGAGCAGGTCGCTTACGGAGAGAAGGGCATACTGGGGCTTCACGCCCTTGACATCGGCCTGCACCTCGACCAGATAACTGCCCAAGGGCAGCGGGGCGAGCGTGGCAGAGTCGGAGAGCAGCTTGTAGTCGGCATGGCCGATATACTTGCGCACCACCGTCTGCACGGGTGTCTTGCCTGCGTCTTGTCTGAGCGTCTCCACCAGTTTGTCTGTCTGTTGCAGAGACTCGCTACTGATGTCGGCATAGGGCTTGCTGAGCCGATAGACATTGAGGGTGAGTTGGTGGATATTGCGTATCGAGTTGATATGTATCTTGCGCTCCTTGCCGGGCAGCATCTGCCGCTCCTGGAGACTGATGTTGAACTGGGGCGCGGTGAGGTCGGTGCGCCTGTTGCGCAGGATATTCATGCGGGGCCATGCTCCCCACTTGGCTATAGCCCAGTCTATGTATCTTATGCGGCGCTCTACGATGTCTTTAGCATCTTCATCCATAGCCTCATAGTGGTCTATGGCCAGCTCGCCACACTCGTCGAGGTCTTGGTATACATTGATGAGCGAGTCTATGGCGTGCTGGTAGTGCTGCTTGCCGCTGCGGGTGTAAAGCCAGTCGCTGTGGTTCTCGCGCAGGTCGAGGCAGGCGGCCAGACAGGCGGCACGGCGGTTGCCGTGGGCTTCGTAGTAGCGGTTGAGCAGCCCATACTCCTTGGCCTCACCTGCCACAACGTGGAGCAGGTCGCCTCCGAACGCCTTGCTCATATCCCGGCGCTCCACGGCGGGCTCGTAGGTCTTGGCCTGGGTCTTGGCGAGCAGGTCGGGGTCCTTGAGGGCGCGGGCAAAGCAGTTGCGGCTCTTCTGCTGATAGGCTTTGCGGTTTATGCCTCTCTGCTGCATGGCGTAGAGCTTGCCCAGGGCGGTGGCATAGACGGCGCGCAGCACGGGCGACTTGGCGCGCTGCTCTTCGGCAGCCATCTGCGCAGCCACGGCGTCGAGCGAGTCGGGCGATATCTGGATGGTCAACCCTCCACGGGCTATCTGTGCCTTGACCAGATGGCCGTAGGCTTTCTCGGCAGTGGCGCGCACGATAATCTTGTCGAGCACGGCGATGGCAGTGCGTGGCTGCCATGCGGCGGCAGCCTTGTCGAAGCGCTGCCAGAGCGAGGTGTAGGTGTCGGCAGCCGATGCCCGCACCACGGCGATGAGCATCAGAGTGAATAATATGACCGATTTCTTCATTATTGTCAGTTCTGTAGTTACTATATCGCAAAATTAGTAAAAATAGGTGGTCACTACAAGAATATTTATATAAATGTCATTAAAAAAGCTCATTGTTTGTCATTTTGTCTTGACCACTGCCCCACCCGACTCTATCTGGCTCACGGGCGCAGCCATCCACAGGCTGGGACTGCTCGGAGAGAGCACCGCGACGATGCGTGAAACAATCCCCGCAGCCGACTGTCGACTGCGGGGATTTTGCGATATGGGCTATACTCACTGCCCTACTTGGCGGCGCGGTACTGATACCGTCCTCCGGTGATGTCCTGAAGACTGAGGTGGCGATAGAGGATGTCGTACATCTCGGTGGGCTGACTGCCCAGACGGAAGTGGACGCCATGGTCTTCATAGATGAAGCAGATATCGCCATTGCCGTCGAGCGCCATGGATGAATAGGCAGAATAGCCATCGGTAATCTCGTGGCGCTGCCATCCTTCAGCCCAGCGGTCGGGCGTGGCCCAACTGTCGGCTGTGTCGAAGGCTTTCCAGTAGATGGAGACATGGCTGCGGCGCTCAAGGTTGGTGGGATGGTTGCCAGGGGTGCCACGGGGCACCGACTGGAGAGCCACATAGACGCGGCGGCCGTCGGCATCGAGGGCTGGGATGAAGAGTATCTCGCCATTGCAGTTGTTGTTGATGGTGGCTGTACCGCCGTCGTGCTTCTCCGAGGCTACAGGCTCTGCCCAACTGCCGTCCTGGCATTGGCGGTCGGCGTAGGTGAAGATGTTGAACCATCGGCCGTCCTGACCGCTGCGACGACAACTGAGCAGCACGCGGCCGTCGGGCAGCTCTTCTATCTTGGCTTCATCACCTTGGGGGGCTGGGCGGGCGTCGGCACCGCCGAGGGGTATCCATGTGTGGCCGAAGTCATCGGAGTAGACGACCAGACTGCCCTCATTGGTCACCACGGCTGAGTAGAGACGGTAGTAGGTGCCATGCTTGACAAGTCGGCTCTGGCAGATGCGGCCGCTGGTGAAGAAGAGGCGGAAGATATTGCCATGACCGCGATAGAGGTCATAAATCTGCGAGGTCACATCGCCACCGTTCCAGGTGTAGCCGTCGTCGAGGCTGTAGTAGCGGCCTACCTTGAGTACCTTGGAGTAGTCGCCGGGTACATCTACACGCGACCTGCCGTAGCCCACTTCGCCCGAGCCGGTCATAATGAGCATGCGGCCCGTCTCGCGGTCGCGCACCACGGCGGCATCGCCATGGCTCTGGTCGAAGTTGCCGCTGCCAAATCCCATGACGGCGCAGCGGGGAGCGGTCCAGGTCTGTCCGCCGTCGTTGCTGTGGCGCACCTCGATGCTGATGTTGCCCACCGAACCTACATCGCCCCAACTGGTGGCGTCGGTCACGCCCGAGCGGTTGTCGGAGAAGGCTATGACGTGGTTGTCATACGCCACGATGGCGGGAATGCGGTAGTACTTGTGGCTGGCGGTGTCGGTCTTCCACAGCGTGGTCTGTGCGCACGCGGCAGTGGCGACGACGACCATGCCAAAGGCTGTAAGGATTGTCTTCATAATTAGTCTTTACTATATTTGTGATTATTGTTCTGGGTACAGGAGTCAGCCCGGTGCCGGCAGCGGGTTCAACTGAGGCTGTCGAAGTAACGCACCACGGGCAGCAGGAACGGCGAGAGATACTGGACGACCCTGTCGCCACGGTAGGCGATGCGCCCGCTGCTCCACGCCACATAGACGCGGCGGCGGGCACGGGTGAGGGCTACATAGAGCTTGCGACGGTCTTCGGCGCATTGGGCTTCGTCGTCGCGGGTGAAGTAGTTGGGGTAACGGCCGTCGACGACATCAAAGACGATGACATTGTCGAACTCGAGGCCCTTGGCCTTGTGGATGGTGGAGACGAAGATGCGCTCGTCGAGGACATCTGATCCGCAGAGGTCTGACTCTTTGAGGGTGTTGGTCTCCATAAGGTGGCGCTGCAGCTGCTCGGCAAGCGACGGCGCGAGGCTGCTGTCGACGATGTCGTGGGCGATATAGCTGAGCACATAGTCTATCTTGTGGGGTTGGGCATGGTCGCCGCCCATCTGGCGCAGGTAGTCGTAGACGGCACGCATCTGGCCGACCATGGCAGGACTGTCGCCAGCCGGCGCGTGGTCATAGAGCTGCTCACGGGCACGGACATAGAGGTCGCGGTAGTTGCGGCGCAGCATGTCGGCAGCCCTGCGGGTGGCGGCACGGTCAAGAAACTCCTGCTGCTCGGGGATGACCTCGCGGCAACGACGGTAGAGGTGGGCCATGACGCGGCAGGTGTCTTCAACATCGACATCGGCAAGGTGGGCATTGTCTTCGCTGAGTCCGAAGAGATGCTGGCGGCGGAAGAAGTCAAGCCGATAGCTCACCAGCTCGGGATGGAGCAGGCGCAGGAGCTTGAGGGTGTCGATGCAGCGGTCGTGAGCAGGAAGGGGGGCTTCGGGAAGATAGCGGCTGAGGTTGTGGACGAGGATTTGGTAGTCGTACTCGACATTGTGACCCACCAGACGGCAGTCGCCGATGTAGTCGACAAACTGGCGCAGTGCCTCGGCATGGCCGACGAGGGTGGCGTGGCGCCGCTCTTTGATGATGGGGTTGGGGATGTCGCCGAGCATCTCGGGGATGGGGCGCTCGGTCTGGATATGCACCACAAAGGAGGAGCCCTCGACCATGCGGCCATGCTGCATCTTGACAGCGGCTATCTGCAGGATGTCGTCGTCGAAGACGCTGAGTCCGGTGGTCTCGGTATCGAAGACCACCACGGGAGCGTCGGCGTCGACGGCAGCCACAAAGTCCTGCACGTAGGTGGTGGAGTCGTAGAGCAGAAAATCGGAGGGCAGGAGGGCGCGGTTGAGCATCTTGCGCATAAACTCGCGGGCAGAGGCGGGAGCGGCAAAGACGCCCAATCCATAGAGCAAGCGTGCCCATGCCATGAAGTTGGTCTCCGAGGCAAGCACATTGAGATGGGCGAGCATGGTCTTGACCTGGACTGAGGCAAAAATATCTGTTCCCGACACCTGGAAGAAGGGCATATCGAGGGCATGGAGTGCCTCGCCCACCTTGTCGGCATCATAGTTGGAGTTGACCACGATGGCGGTGGTCTCACGGTTGTCGGCAAGGGCGAGCTTGCGGGCAAGGGCAGCCACATCGTGATACTCGCTGTCGATGAGGGGCGACTCGATGAGCCGCATCTCGGCACAGTCGGCGGCGTCGCTGGGCTGGGCTGTGGGCAGCAGAGCGCGGTCTACGCCCAAGACTTCGGCAGCATAGTGATTGGTCATGGCAAGGAGCGACGCCGGCGAACGGTGGTTGATGTTGAGGTGGTAGATATGGTCGCCACAGCGCTGGCGCAGCAGGGCAAGGGTGTCGCTCTTGGCGCCCATAAAGGAGAAGATGGCCTGCTGGGCATCGCCGAGATACATCACCATGCCCTCGCCACGGGTGACGGCGGTATCGGTGATGAGGTCGATGATGGCCATCTGCATGGCGTTGAGGTCCTGAACCTCGTCGACCTGTATCCAGCGGTAGTGGGGATAGTCGTTGTCGACAGTGAGGGCGTCGTAGGTGAGCAGGAGCAGGTCTTCGAAGTCGATGAGCTTGTTCTGACGGCAGTAGGCGGTGTAGGCGTGGGCATAGCGCATCTTGCGCAGGGTGTTGGCGGCAAGGGCTTGGGTGCCCACATCGAAGGCGTCGCCATGGATGAAGTCGCGGTAGTCGTCGGTGTGGTCGTAGATATGTATCATGGCGTCGGGGGTGAACTCGCGACGCTCGGCACGGCAGATGGCTTTGAGAGCGCGCACATCGTCGGCACTGACACAGTCGGGATGGAGCCTCAGCCCACGCGGATGATGATGGATAATCTGGTGCATGAAGTGGGCAAACTGGATAATCTCAGCATACTCGCGACGGCGGTTGTGGCGCTGCTTGATGGCACTTTCTTCCTCGTTCTGGTAACGGGCAAGGATGCTCAGGGCATCGTCATCGTCGATGACCGAGGTCTCTGCCTCGACAAGGTGGTGCTCGAAGAGGAAACGGGAACAGAATCTATGGATATTGCCGACATAGAGCTGGCCGAGGTCGGCACCCTCGATATACTGGGCGATGCGCTCGCGCATGCCGCGGGCAGCGCGGTTGGTAAAGGTGAGGCAGAGCATTTCGCCATAGGCTATGCCCTGGTCGTTGGCACGACGGATGCGCTCGGTAAGTATCTGGGTCTTGCCGCAGCCAGGGGGCGCCAGCACCAGGTGGTAACCGCCTAACGGGGTTTCTATCACGCGCAGCTGACTTGCGTCGGGCTGCCAGGCAGGGGACATAGATTGTGTCATAGTCGTATGGGTCTGAAAGAAAATATCCATAACCGCCACATGCACTGTGACTATGACGGTCATGGATAAGGATTATATCAGGTTAAGGGGTGTGATGGGCAGCGGAGAGGGCGAAGGGGCGACGCCAACATCAGTACGTGTCGGGCGAGTTGCCATAAGGGATACGACGCGGAGCCTTGAGGGCTACTCTCGTGGTGGTCTCCATTTTTAAGCCGTCACGCCCTTGAAAGCTCATCGTAGTGAGCTTTCCCTCTATGAGCAGTTGCAGCCAGGCTGCTGCCTTTGAGGATATGCGGTGCTCTTCCATATAGTAGTGGGTGGCCTGTTCGGGATGGTTCTTGTTTTTATACTCCCAAGCCTCACCGTTGGCAAGTTGGTCGCGGTCGCATATATAGACCGTGCTGAATTCACGGCCGTCGGCGAGGGTGTGGTTGATGAGTTTGAGGACATCTATGCCATCCACAAAACACTTGATATATTTGTCGGTCGCCATGAGCTGCTTGTATGCCGAGCTGTAAGGTCTGAAGTCGCGGGGGACCCAGAAGATGTCTGTCACCTTGTTCGGACCATGAGCCCAGCTGCTGGTGCATATCACAATGTAGTTGCCATCGCCAGCATCGAGCTGTTTGATAATGCGGTCTTTCATCCAGGAGATGTACAACCGCTGCTGGTCGGTCATTTCCTGGGCAGATGGTGTCGAGGGAGTGGTCTTCTGAACCGGCTTGGGGGTAGTCACAGGCGCCGGTGCCGCTTGAGGGGCTGGCTTGGGGGTAGCCACGGGCGCCGGAGTAGCGGGCGTGGTAGGCGTAGAGGGCTGATAACCTATCCGCTGCTTAATCTCTTCGACGGTGGCATCATAACTGATGTAAGAGCCGTCGTCGCCACGCTTCAGCGAGAAGTCGAGGATGGTGGAACCGGGCGTATTGAGGGCTTCGCCATTGGCGGTATTGGTCACGAGGACATTGAGATAATAGTGGTGGTCGCCCTCGGGCCAATTGCCTGTGTCGTAGTTGACAAAGAGGGTGTAGTCCAGATAGGTGTCGATGTCGTGGCTGGGCATCAGGGCACCGTCGCAGCGGTAGATGACCTCGGGGTCGTCGCCCGCCACATCACTGTCGAGGGTAACCTCGCCGGTGAGGCTCACGCTGCGGCGCTTCATTCCGCTCACGGTAAGATAGAGGTGGACCTTCATGCCACGCTGGCCGTCCAGGATGACATCGTGCTCTACCCAGGCACGGGAAATCTTGGCATAGCGCCGGGCCGCAGCGCTGGCTCTCATGGTCACAAGCAAGGCGACCATGAGCAGCATGCCAGTGCGGACGGCAAAGGATAAGGAAGAGGTGTTCATATCGTCAACGATTGAAGCCTGCCCCGCATCAGACCTTCTTGGTGGTGCGGGTGGCTATGATGAAATAGGTAATGAGCAAAAGGTAAGCAGCCAGAGACAGGAGCTCGCTCAGGTGGTTGGCCCACCAGGCGTCGTAGTTGAACTCGATGCCGCCAAACTTGAGCAGAGCGCTCACTACGCCCATCAGGGCACCGCCGGCGATAAATCCGCTGGCAAGCAGGGTACCCTTCTCGCCACGGGCCTTGTTGACCTCAGCATCCTGCGAACGGGTGGTGACAAACCAGTTGACGGCGCCACCCACGAGGAGGGGGATATTGAGTTCCATAGGGATAAACATACCCAGGGCAAAGGCAAGGGCTGAAATCTTGCAACGGTCGAGAACGAGGGCGATGACGGCGCCGATGCCGTAGAGCAACCAGGGCGCACCCTGACCGTTCATGAGCGGAGCGATGACGGCTGCCATGGCGTTGGCCTGGGGTGCGGCGAGCTTGCCGCTCTGGAAGCCGTAGGTCTTGTTGAGCACGATCATCACGCCGGCTACAGTGGCTGCCGACACGATGGTGCCGAGGAATTTCCAGGTCTCCTGCTTCTTGGGAGTGGTACCCAACCAGTAACCGATCTTGAGGTCGGTGACAAAGCTGCCTGCCATAGAGAGGGCGGTACATACCACAGCACCCATAAGGAGGGCTGCGAGCATACCGGCATTGCCCTTGAGACCCACAGCCACCATCACTACCGAGGCGAGGATGAGGGTCATGAGCGTCATGCCCGATACGGGGTTGCTACCCACGATGGCTATGGCATTGGCTGCCACAGTGGTGAAGAGGAAGGCTATCACGGCAACCAGCAGGATGGCTACCACGGCATGGGTGAGGTTGAAGTCCATCACGCCGGCATAGAAGAAGGCGAAGGTAACCATAAGGGTGAGCACCGAGCCGATGGCGATAATCTTGAAGGAGATGTCGCGCTGGGTGCGCACTACCTCTTCGGCGCCAGCGCCCTTGCCCTTCATCTCACGGGCGGCAAGGCCGACGGCACTCTTGATGATGCCCCAGCTCTTGATGATGCCTATCACACCAGCCATGGCGATGCCACCGATACCGATGGAACGGCCGTAGGCCTTGAAGATAGCTTCGGGAGTCATTTCACCCACAGGAGTGACAATATTGGGATCCCACTGGTTGAGGACGGTGTCAGGGAAAAGCAAGGACATACCCGGAACGATAAGCCACCACACGGCAAGCGAACCGAAGCAGATGATGGCGGCATAGCGCAGACCGATGATGTAGCCCAGACCAAGGACGGCAGCTCCGGTGTTGACCTTTAAGACGAGCTTGGCATGGTCGGCAAGCTGCTGACCCCATGTCACTACACGCGAGGTGAAGTTCTCGTTCCACAGACCAAAGGTGGCGACGATGAAGTCGTAGAGTCCACCGATGAGACCAGCCACGAGCAGGGGCTTGGCCTGGCTGCCTCCCTTGGCACCCGACACGAGCACCTGGGTGGTGGCAGTGGCTTCGGGGAAGGGATATTTGCCGTGCATATCCTTAACGAAATACTTGCGGAAAGGTATGAGGAAGAGGATGCCGAGGATACCACCCAGCGACGAAGCGATGAATACGCGCAGGAAGTCGGCCTGGAGGTCAAGCATATAGATGGCGGGCATCACAAAGATGGCTCCGGCTACCACAGCGCCCGAACAGGCACCGATGCTCTGGATGATAACATTCTCGCCCATGGCGTTGCGGCGCTTGGTGGCCGACGACAAACCGATGGCGATGATGGCGATAGGGATGGCGGCCTCGAATACCTGACCTACCTTCAATCCCAGATAGGCGGCAGCAGCCGAGAACAGCACTACCATCAACAATCCCCACGTCACACTCCATGCTGTGACTTCGGGAATGGTCTTTTCGGGACCCATAATGGGCTTGTACTCCTCGCCGTCGTGAAGTTCACGAAAAGCGTTGTCGGGCAGCTGCACCGCGTCTTTCTCTTTTTCTGTCATTGTAGTATATATTAGTAATGTTATGATTTATGCAAAGGTAGTGCAAGTCGAAGACAATGCAAAGAAAAAGCATAAGATTTTTCATTTTGCATTGTTGAGACGCCGCCTAACTTATCAAAAGGTAGTGCAAACCGAGCGAAATGCAAAACAATCTATTGTTTTTATTTCCGAGGTGCCGCCTACCTTCACGGCGTCAGCCGTAGAGTTAATGGAAACTGAAGAGAATACAAAACAATCTTCTGTTTTTTATATTTCCACTCACTTCCCCTGCCCTACCTTCATCATGAAGGGCGTGGCGGGCAGTCCTGTCGAACCAAAGAGGTTGGCGTCTTCGGGATTGTTTTCCCAGCCGTAGGTCACCGTGGTCACTGCGAGGTTGGGAGTGGTGAGCAGGCGCACGCTGTCGGTGCCTGCTATCTCGGCCTTGACACAGTGGCGCTTGCCCTGGGCGTCGATGACAGCAAATCCGCAGAGATAGCCATAGCGGTCATGACACTGCAGACCCTGGGCCACATGGCTGAAGGTGACCAGGATGGTGCCGTCGCCCTGGCGGCTAACGCCGGTGGCACGAGGACTCTGGCAGACGAGGTCGCTATGGCCATAGTCGTTGTGCAGGGCATGGAGGGCAAGGCGGCGGGCTACGGTATGCTTGTCGAGGGGATGTTCGTCGGTGGGATTGCCCACGTCGATAGTCACCGCCTGCCCCGTATGGGCAAGGGAGAGGGCCGAAGTCTGTGCATCGCGCAGTCCGGCAAGGTCGTTCTTGGGCGTGGCGATGAAGTTGGGCAACTGCACCCAGTAGAATGGCAGCTCCGGACGCTGACGAGCCTGTCGCCAGCCGTCAATCATGGCTGGGAAGAGGTCGCGGTATTCGCTGGGGCGCTCGGTATTGGCTTCGCCCTGATACCAGACGATGCCCTTGACGGGATAGGGAGCCACGGGGGCGACCATACCATTATATATACGTGAGGGGAAGTCGTTGGAGAAGTAGCTGCGGAAACCGCTGTTGTCCTTCTCTACCGACACGCAGTAGCTCCAGGGATGATTGAGGATAGAGAGACGACGGCTGCCCACCTGGACATAGAAGAGGCTGGCTGAGCCATAGCATCCGCCACCGTCGTGGTCGTCGATAATCTTGACCGTCAGCTCGTTGTCGCCGGCATGGAGCACACCGGCAGGTATCTGGTAACGACGCTTGACGGCATAGCCACGGGTGGCACCCACACGGTGGCCGTTGACCCAGGTCACATCGGCATCGTCGATGAAACCGAGGGAGAGCAGAGCCTCGCGACCGGCGAGGGAGTCGGGCACGGTGAACTTAGCAGTGGTCCAGACCACGCCGTCCATCCGGGCGAGAGGAGCGTCGGCCCACAGACCAGGCATGGCGAGGGGCTGCCAGTGACTCTTGTCGTAAGAGGGGGCATACCAGCCTTCGGCTTCGCCACGATCGGCAGCCACCTCACGCTCGAAGCGGGCGTCGTTGGCAAGTCCGCGCAGCTCGTTGGCACGGAAGGCGTCAGAGCGGAGCTGCTCCATGAGCTGGGTATACTTGGGGAAACGGTCTATCGACCCCATGGTCATCCAGCTCTCAATCTGGGTGCCGCCCCAACTGGCGTTGACGATGCCCACAGGACAGCCGAGCGCCGCATTGAGTTCTTTGGCGAAGAGGTAGCCCACGGCGGTGAAGCAGTCGGCAGCCTCGGGGGTAGTGACAGCCCAGTGTCCACTCACATCGTCGGCAGGACGGCTCGCCAGGGCGTGGTTGATTTCAAAGAGGCGTATGCTGGCATTAGTGGCATGGCTAATCTCGTCGTCGGCACGGTCGATGCTGCGCAGACGGAAGTCCATATTGGACTGGCCACTGGTCATCCACACCTCGCCAGCGAGAATGTCGGTCACGGAGAGGCTTTCCTTGCCGGCTGAGACTGTGAGGGTGTGAGGTCCGGCGGCGCTGATGGCGGGGAGATAGAGACTCCAGCGGCCGTCCTTGCCGGTGCGCACGGTAGCCTTGTGTCCGGCGAGGGTGGCTGTAACCTTCTGACCTTGGGCAGCCCATCCCCAAACGTGTACGGGCTCGCCGCGCTGAATCACCATGTGGTCTGAAATGATGGCGGGCAAACGGAGTTGCGCCATAGCGCCCAGGGCAAAAGCCATGAGCAGGAGTGTCAATGTGTAGATTCTTTGTTTCATGACAGTGGATAAGTTTAACAACTCAATAAGTAGGTTTATGATCATTGTGACTACAAATTTACACATTTTTAGCGGTTAAAACGCCATCCCCCGCCATGTTTTTGCATATTGGGATGAAATTGGTAGGCAACGAGAGGATGGTTGCGTCGCAGTAGATAGCACTGCGGAGCGCGGAAGGGAAGACGGGGAGCGAGGAGACCACACCGCCAACTTCGTATCATAAGGCACGAGCCCTCGTAACATAAGGCACGAGCTCACGTATCATAAGGCACGAGCCCACGTATCATAAGATACGAGCCAGCCGACATGGTCACGGCGGTGGCAAAGTGAAGCTCCACCCCAGTCTTCATCAAGGGGAAGGAGCGCAACCCAATCTCCTCGAACACAACGAGAATGAATTCACACCCCATGGTGAAGGTTTGGGAGATGGGCTCAATTCTCTCCCTTTGTAGAGAGCCAGAGAGGGGCTTCTTGGGTACACTCCGCAAGCAGCGGCAACTCTGAAGGAGTTGCGTTTCCCCAGCCCAGGGTTGAGGGCGAAGCACGCTACCCTGGGTAAGTGACCAACTAATATAGCTACTCTGTAAGAGTTGCGCTTAGCCGTAGGCGTTACTTGTCGTGTGTATTTCCTTATTACATGAATTTACCGTCACAAGGAGCTACAAAAAGTTTTGTGGCTTTTCAGGGCTTCGCCCTATGCGTCCGTGTGTGTCGGGAGATATCTCGAGAGCGAGCTCTCGGATATTCCCCGCCATCCCCATCCGCGCCTGCCCGGTGGCAGGCTGAAAAGCCGCAAATACAAAAAGTCCGCCGTTGGCGGTAAAAAAAGTCCGGCTGCGCCGGTACAAAAAATGATTACCTTATTTCCTGTCCGTAGCGGTATATAAATGGAATAACACAAGCTGCTATTCCTGCAGTGGTAACGCCTTCGGCTAATCGCAACTCCTACAGAGTAGCTAAGGAGGGTGGTGTTCTTACCCAGGGTAGAGGCGCTGCTCGCCTCAACCCTGGGCTATGAAATCGCAACTCCTACAGAGTTGCCAGGGGTGCGTACCATCAACCACAAGCCCCATCCTAACCTTCCCCAAGGGGAAGAAAAAAGCCAAACAAAGGCCCCATTCCAGCCTTTTTCAAGAAAAGGAGCGTAATCATAACCTCCTAAAACACAACGGGAATGGATTCCCACCCCTTGGTGAGGGCTGGGGAGGGGCTTACAAGCTGCTGTTTTTTTACCGCCAAAGGCGGACTTTTTGAACGGCCAAAGGCCGCTTTTTGAACCATGCTGGCGGTTGGCGTCATGCAAAGCATGGCGTTGGGGATGGCGGCGACGACAAGGAGGAAAACTCGTTTTCCGACTGCCGTCACCGACAGCCACAAAAAGGCGAAGCCGACAACAGCCGCCATGGCTTTTTGTGTTGATATCAACCCCTAATTGATGCAGCTATTAATGGATTAATCCCACGATTGAAATCTTGTTTCCTGCCGTGGTAACGCCTTCGGCTAATCGCAACTCTTACAGAGTAGCTAAACATTATTATATATTTACCCAGGGTAGAGGCGCTGCTCGCCTCAACCCTGGGCTATGAAATCGCAACTCCTACAGAGTTGCCGTAGGGAAGCCCCATCCCAGCCTTCCCCAAGGGGAAGGTGTGCACCACAACCTCCTCAAACACAAGAAGAACGAATTCCCGCCCCTTGGAGAGGGTTAGGGAGGGGGCTACAAGCTGCTGTTTTTTTACCGCCAAAGGCGGACTTTTTGAACGGCCAAAGGCCGCTTTTTGAACCATGCCGGCTGTTGTCGTCATGCAAAGCATGGCGTTGGGGATGGCGGCGACGACAAGGAGGAAAACGAGTTTTCCGACTGCCGTCACCGACAGCTACAAAAAGGCGAAGCCGACAACAGCCGCCATGGCTTTTTGTGTTGATATCAACCTATTACATAAGTAGGTAATTATAGATTAGCCCAGCGATTGCCCCATGTTTCGTGCTGCGGGTAACGCCTTCGGCTAATCGCAACTCTTACAGAGTAGCTAACCATTATTATATATTTACCCAGGGTAGAGGCGCTACGCCCCTCAACCCTGGGCTGAGAAATCGCAACTCCTACAGAGTTGCCAAGGGATGCGTACCATCAACCCCACACCATCAAAAAAAAACGTGGCAGGGAACTCAATCCTTGCCACGCTGTATGAAATAGGGCGGTATGGGCGTTGCCAATACTGTCAGGTTACTTCTTGTGCTTCTTGTAATACTCCAGTCCGAGCTTGACGTTCTTGGTGAGCGCATTGGAACTGAAGGTGGCGCCGCTGACGCCATCGACCTCGGCCTTCTGGGCCTTGGCCACTGTAAGGCCCTCAAACTGCTGGAGCACAGCCTTGGCACGGGCGAAGAACTTGGGAGTCTCTCTGTTGGGCAGAGCCTCTACCTTGACCACCTTGTTTTTCTCGATGTGTATCAACACGGGAGTGGCGCCCTTGAAGCCACGCACCTGCGCACCCAACTGGGTGGTGTTGACGATGGTGGTGTTGCCCTTATGGGTCATGATTTCATCGGCAGGACGCGCACTGATGAGCAGCGCCACTACCACTGCCGCCATCACGGAGGCAAGCATAAGATAAGTTTTGCGATTCATTATGATTCGTTTTCCGTTGTTTTCTGCTTATACCAGATGACTGATAATCTCCTCACGGTCGCCAGCGAGCATGTCGATAACGGGTATCTCGGGCATGGTGTAGCAACCGGGCTGCAGATGCATAGTGGCGCGAGCCACATTGACAAGCACCTGAGCGGTGAGGGCAGGGTTATTGATGCTCATATTGAACTCGAAACGCTGGTTTGGGGTCTTGCCGCTCACACCCTTGCGCACGAGGTTGACACCATGGCCCATATCGCGCACATCATCGACAGAGGCTACGGCGAAGACATGGGTCTCATCGTTGGCGAAATAGGGGTCGGCCTTGATCTCGGCAGTAACCTGCTCGAGGGTGGCTCCGTCTTCGAGCTCTACATAGACCATACGGCGATGGATGCCTTCGCCGAGGGGAATGGTGACAGAGAGGGCATTGCGCACACCCTCCTTGCTGCGCACGCAGACAGAGTGACCCATACTCATGCCGGGACCGAAGTTGGTATAGCTGAGTCCTTTGGGGGCGAGGCTCTCCATGAGCACGCGCACTACGGAATCTGAACCGGGGTCCCATCCGGCAGCGATGACGCTGACACGGCCTGCCTTCTTGCAGTTTTCCATCTGCTGGCGGCGATAGTCGAGGATGCTGGTATGGATATCAAAGCTGTCGACGGTATTGATGCCCATAGCCACTATCTTGGCTGAATAGTCGGGGCAAGAACGTGTAGGCGTGGCGAGAATAGCCACATCTACATCGTGGAGCAGGGAGATATCATCTACTACCTCATAAGGGGTAAGTTCCAATGGGCAGTCTGTGTTGCCTTGACGACGCACGATGCCGGCAATCTCGAAATCCTTAGCGGCTTCGAGGGCCTGCACGGCGTAATGACCGATATTGCCGTAACCTACTACGGCGGCTCTAATCTTTTTCATTGTCAGTATAATGTTAAATTTGTTGTTTGCGATGGCAAAATTACTCCATTTCTGCGTAAAAACCGCCATCTTAACAGTATTTTTTACTGAGAAAAGATAAAATGCCAACGCACCAACCATCAAAAAAGTCCCGATGACGCTCATGGTCATCGGGACTCTTCTAAACTATATTATATAATAAGGTGTATTATTCGGCTTCCATGTCATAGCCATAAACCTCAATCTCCTGACAAGCGATCTGAGAGCTTGCGCGGCTATTGTGCATTACCATGGCAATGTAGCGACACTGAGTACCGTTGGCATTCTCGTTGTGAGAAGCATCACCATTCCAGAAGGTGGTGCCACGCCAGTACTTGGCCTTGGCAAAAGTAGGCTCAGTAGCGATAGGCCATGGGGTGCCAGATGGAGAGGCATAAGCAGAACCTGGGTCAAGATTGAAAGGCTCGTCGCCGAAGAAGTAAGACACATTGTACAGACGACGCCTACCCATGTTGCCTGGCAAGAAGTTGTGTACAACCATACGGTTGATAACGTATGAAGTCTTCTTCATATCAATCTGGAGGACTACCGGCCACTTGCCACCATTGTTCCAAACCCATGCCTTGGTCATGTCAGCGGTAACAAGTCCGTCGAATACCTTGCTGGGAGGTGTTGCAGCGTTCCAGCCTGTAGCAGTAACTTCCCACTCAGAGGGATCGAGACGGCTGGCGATAGGTGTAGGACTCTTGCTCCAGTCATTCCAGATGGTGTCAAGACCTTCGGCGGGGCAGTAACCAGAACTGTACTGGTAACGCACACCACCCTTGGCGTTGGCAAAGACTGTGCTGGCCTGTGCACTGGGCACGGGCTCGGTGACAACCCATTCGCCGTCGGCGTTGAGGTAACGGAACTTGGTAGCAACCATCTCGTTGGTACCGAAGCCAAGGGCTACGTTGGCATCAGCGCCTTTCATCTCGGCCGACTTGATGGTACGCTCTGCGTGGGTAGAAAGCCAGATGGCGCCATAGGGCGATGCTGACTTCTCGGAAGTCATGGAAACGTGGTTCTCGGCATCATAGTTGGTGATGGTGAAAGAGTGGCTCTGCTCCTTGAGGTCGTTAATCTCGACAAGGATGCTGTCCTGTCCCTCAAAGTCAGCATAACTAATCTCACGTGTCTTCTCGCCATTGTCCCATGTGATGACAGCGCGCTTAACGGCTGGGTCTTTGGGAGCAGCCCACTTGAGCTGAACTCTGCCTGAACCCAGAATAGCTCTGAGTCCATTGGCCTTCTCGGGATAAATGCTGCCGCCAGGTACTACCCACTCCTTGTAGATATCATCCTGATCCTTACAAGAGGTAAAGCTACCTACGAGTGCGGCTATCAACGATATATATAATAGTTTTCTCATTGCTTTAACGTTTTAAGAGTTATTATTTGTTCACCTGTCCCCATGGTGTGATCTCACCGATAAACCATGCACCCGATGTAGCGGGATACTGGTAAGTGGCAAAGGTATTGACCACTACGAGACGCAGGTAGCGAATCTTGTCGTAAGCGTTAGGAGTAAGCTCATTGGTATTGTCTACCTCATACTCGGTATTGTAGAGATAATACTCACGGTCCTCAGGAGTCCATCCATCGACAGTGCCGTCGGGAGCATAGCCAGAGGGCTTGTACTGCTCACCCTTAGCCAACATCACCCAACCACGGCTGAAGCCATGACGCTGCTGGTAGTCGGGGTCGGTCTTCGCGCAAGGATTCTTGGTAAGGTCTTCCTTGGGGTCGTCATAGATACCCCAGAACTCCCACTGACGGATGTTACCACCCTGGAATACATCGTAGTCGGAACGTGGATAAGTCTTGATACGGCTAAGCACGGTACCCTCTTCGCCTACACCGAGGTCGATGGTAAGCCATGTGGGGATAGGACAACCCTTAGCGGCAACGAAGAATCTGCCAGTACCGGTAGTCGCCTTGTCCCAGAGTGCGGCAACACCACCACCATTGGGGTCGTTGACAAAGTTGTCGTCGGCAACAGGGTAATACTTGAACTTGCTCTTGTCAAGTTCAGTCTCGGCCTTAGGAGTAATCTTGATAAGCTGGCGCTCAGAGGTGTTGCCGTAGCTGTCGCGCAGATAAGCAGAAAGCACGGTGGGCACAGCCGACATGTTGCGGCGTGTGAGCATAACCGAGTCGCTCGACATGAAAAGCGTAGAAACGTCCTTCCACTTGCGCTGCTCGTAGGTGAGGTCCTGGTCGGCATTCAGGGTATCGGCCTGAACCACGAGGGCGAGAGTAGCCTTGGTAGGATTGTTCTTAATCTTTACCTTGAAACCACCGAAAGCCTCGAAGAACTCAAAGCTGGCAGTATTGACAGGTGCCTCGAGAGGAGTAATCTTCACGGTCTGTGCCTCTGACTTCACGTCGTCGGCGTTGAAGCTGCGTACCTCTACAGCATGCTCCTGAAGGTCGGCATAGCCTTCTACCATCAAGGTATCAAGATAACGGGAGATACGAGACTCTACCATGGCACCATTGCGCTCATAGGTAGCCACGATGCCCTTGATGTATGGGTCATCGGGAATCTGGAATTTCAGCACGGCACCACCAGGAACAGACTTAACGTCTACTATCTTGGGCTGCTGGGGCAAGGGTAAGCCTCCGCGCTGATCAATTCTGTCTCCGTCGCTACAGCTGGAGATAGCCATAGCAGACAGGAGCAATATGCTGAACGATAATAATAATTTCTTCATAATCGTATAATGTCTAATATTAGTTTACCAACCAGTGTTCTGAATCAAATTGGGGTTGTGCTCCATGTTGTACGTACTGATGGGCCAGAAATAATCGCGTACCAAGAAGGGCTGCTCGAATACGAGGGTCTTCTTGTAATAGTCTTCGGCAGAAGCACCTGCGATATTGAAACCATAGATGTTCTTATTGTACTCAGTTGGACCTTCCTTCCAACGACGGATATCCCAGAAACGCTGGCTCTCGAAAGCGAGCTCGTTCATACGCTCCTGATGGATGATGGCGCGCATACCAGTCTGGGTATTGTAGTAACCGGGGTTGGTGCTGTAGTCATCCCAAGCAGTCTTGACATCTGGAATCTTGGCACGCTCGCGAACAGCGTTGATATAATAGAAGAGGTCGGTACTGTGGGCACCGTTAGGACCTTCAAGTTCGTTGATGGCCTCGGCATAGAGCAGATAGAGGTCGGCAAGACGCATGATAGGATAAGGGAACCAAGTAGAAGATATATTGGTAGTACCGTTGGCTGCATTGACACGGTTCTTGTAGGGGAAGGTCTTCTTGGGGAAGTAGCCTGTCACAGGACCTACGTTGGCACCTGCCTTGGCGGCATACTGTCCTACGCGGCACTTGACCTTCTTCACCTTGTCAGAGGTCAGGTCGTTGTACTCAGCATCGGTAAGCTGGCCGAGCCACTTGCCACCGTCGAAGCCCAAGAAGGCATAGAATCGAGGTTCGCGGTCGAAGTTGAGCTTCACAGTCTCATAGCCACGCTCGAGATAGAACTGGTTCTGCTCGTCGCCACGCTTGATTTCCATTTCATTCCAACCTGCCTGACGATCCTTGTCAACAGCGATTGGGACACCATGCTTAGAATAGAACTCTTCAGCCACCTTCAATGGCACACCGAAGCAGCGATAACCGGTTAGGGCACCTGTAAACTGGGGATTATCCTCGTACTGCAGGTTGACACAACCCATAACCTGCCAGTTGATGCGCTCGGCAGTCCAAGACTGGGTATTACCCCAGATGAGCTCAGAGTTCCATCTCTCGCACATAGCGCCACGGAGAATGAGGTCGGTCTTCAGCGTATCATTCATACGATAGAGGATATCCTCGCCCTCATAGAGCTTGACGTTAATCTTCTGACACTCCTCGATGGCAGCCTTACAAGCGTCAACGGCATACTGCCAACGCTCGAGCTTCTGCTCTTCGGTCTTAGTGGGGAAGAGCTGCACACCACGCTTGTCTACGAGGTTCTTCTGGTCATCGTTGCCATTGAAGAGAGGACTGGCGGCGTAGCAGGCTACACGTGCCTTGAACGCATAACCGATAGCCTTGGTGATGCGACCATACTCGGTATTGGAGAATGACTCTGCAAGGTCAGGGATGGCCTTATCGAGTTCGCTGAGCACGAAGTTGAAGCAAGTATCGATAGGATCGCGATATACACGTACATCCTCGACACTGGCGTCCATAGGTAGACTGTGCTTAACCACAGGGATAGCACCCCACTTGCGGATAAGGCAGAAGTGGTAGTAAGCCTTGAGGAAACGAGCCTCGGCCTTCCACTGGTTCTTCTCTTCCTGGTTCATATCGGGAACCAAATCAACATTGTCAATCAGGTTGTCGCAATCACGAATACCGGTAAAGAGAGAATGCCAATCATCACCATAAACAGTTGACTTGTTCTGATAACCACGGGCAATCATGGTCATACTGGTACTGAAATACTTGCCTGTGGTACGGGGATAGAGGTCCACGAGCTCGTCGCTACCCAGCATAGCAGGGTCGCTGCCGGTACCATCCTTAGGCATATAGCTATAGCAGGTACCGAGGTAACGATAGGCTACCGAACGAAGGGCGAACGCATCAGGTAAAGTAGGGTCGCCACCATCGGGTACTACATCAAGGTAATCGTTGCACGCCGTAAGACCCATCAGAGCAACAACGGCAGCCATTACCGAAATCTTGATTTTATTGAATATCTTTATCATAATGATTGCTATTTATTGGAATGTAACATTCAGACCGACATTGATAGTGCGCTGCAGAGGATAGTTCAGTGCAGAAGAGCCCTGCTCGGGATCCCACATCTTGAAGCTGCTCCAGTTGAGGAGGTTACTACCCGATACATAGAAGCGCAGGCTCTCCATGTGCCACTTCTTGGTGAGGTTACGAGGAACGGTATAACCAAATTCCAACTGCTTGAGACGAATGAACGAACCGTCGCGCATCCACCAAGTGCTGGGCTGGGTATTGTTGTTGTTGAGATAAGTGCTCAGACGGGGCCAGAATGCGTAGAGATTGCGGTTGCTCTCGCTCCAGTGGTCGTCGGCGATGGCCTTGAGCAGCTGGGTGTTCTTGTAGAATGGAGCCAAACCACCCTTGGTCTCTTCATTGGTAGTAGAGAAACCACCGGCATTAATCCAGAATGACTCATTGGCGAGGCCCTGGAAGAACATAGAGAGGTCGAAGCCCTTGTAACCTACAGAAAAACCGAAACCGTAGATGAATTCAGGTGAAGTAGGATTACCGATTGGCACCATATCAGCCTCATTGATTACACCGTCCTTATTGACATCGGTGTACTTGATGTCACCACCGCCATACTGTGAACCGAAAGCAGCCTGTGAGGGGCTGTTGGCAGCCTCTTCGTCATCAACGAACAGACGCTCAGCGATATAACCCCACTTCTGCTTGATGCTGCGACCAGCGTGCTGGCGATAGCCTTCCTTGTAAGTAGGCTCCTCGTATACATCATATCTACTGCGGGCGAAAGTGAAGTTACCGCGGGCAGATGTCCAGAGGTCCTTGTTCCAGTTCTTGCGATACTCTACCTGGATGTCCACACCGTGGGCAGTTGCCTCACCGATGTTGGCACCGATAGAGGTCTGCAGACCCATTGTAGAAGGAATATCGGCACGTGTCATATAGATATCGGTACGCTTCTCACGGTAGTACTCGGCGATGATGTCAAGGTCACCGAAGAGAGAGAGCTCTATAGCGTAGTTCTGCTTCTTGGCGCGCTCCCAAGTGATGGCTGAGTTTGCATAACGCTTGAAGGTAATACCATTAGATGAAGTCTGAAGGTTTTCACCAAAATAAGACTTTACACCGGTATTATTCATTAACATCTCTGAGAGATATAAGAAACGGTTCTTGGAACCACCAATCTTGTCATTACCCACGAGACCATAAGAAGCACGGAGCTTCAGTTTGCTGATGACATTGGTAAGAGGCTGGAAGAACTTCTCGTTAGATACCAACCAGCCGAGACCTACTGATGGGAAGAAACCCCAGCGGTGCTCCTTAGAGAAACGCTCAGAACCGTTGTAACCGAAGTTGAACTCAGCGAAGTAGCGGTCATCATAACCATAAGTGAAACGACCTGCGAGGCTCACGTTGCGTGAAGGCAGAGAGAGCTGGAGAGTACCAGCATTGGCCTTGCGCTCCTCGCGAGTGGTGAATACGGTAAGCGCACCGAGAGAGTGCTTGCCAAAGGTGCGGTTCCAGTACAGACGGCTTTCCCAGTACATGGTGTTAACCACGTTCTTGGCATCTTCATTATAAGTAAGATAGTCAGTACCATTTTCGTTCAGACGAGTAATGTGGTATTCGCCTGTGTAAGAGTCATACTCACCGAGAGTGTACCAATAAGGCTGGAAGTAGCGCTTGATTCCGAAGTCAGAGAGACGAGAGAGGTTGAACAGGGTGGTGAACTTCAGACCCTTGGTGATGAAGCTCAAGTCCTGATCGAGCTGCAAGGCAGCGATCATCTGTGAACGCTGGTAGTCCTTGTAACCGCGTACCATCTCGGCGTAGGGGTTGATGTAACGACCATCGAGGTAGTTACCAAACATGATGTGCTTGATACCCTTGTGCTCTTCATCCATAGGATAGTAAGCGGGGAAGAGTACGGGGTCGGCGTGCATAACATTGACAAACATGTCATTACCAGACGACATCGGACCGGTGTAGTCGTCAAAGTTGCCGGTAAGGCGCAGGCCCACCTTGGTGGTCTTGGTAACATTGACATCCACGTTGGCACGCATGGTGTATTTCTTACTGTCGATATTGTTGTTGAAGCTGTTGCGATGGTCCACCTTCAGCATACCGCCATCTTGAGTATAGGCACCAGAGATATAATAGGTAGCCACCTTACCACCACCGCGGATAGAAACATCGGCACGGGTACTGTGAGATACGTTCTTGAACAGCATGTTGTACCAGTCGTTGGCAGGATAGATAAGACGGTTGGCACCGGGCTTACCAGTCTGCTCAATCTTGTCCTGGCTGTAGACGAGGTCATCAATATTCAGCGAACCGCGAGAAATCAAAGCGTCGTTGTAACACTGCATATAGGTTACAGGGTCAGCCAACTCAACCTTGCGGAGAGGGCTCTGGAAAGAGTGCTCAATACGGCCGAAGATCTTGGCGGGACCTTCCTCACCGCGCTTGGTGGTAACGAGGATTACACCGTTAGCACCGCGGGCACCGTAGAGGGCAGCTGCAGAGGCGTCTTTCAGGATAGAGAAACTCTCGATATCATCGGGACGCAGACGGTTAAGGTCGGCAGATGTCAGCTCGATGTTATCGATAAGAATAAGTGGGTTGGAACCACCCTCACCAAAGGTTGTCACACCACGAACGAAGAAGTCGGTGTTGTCCTGACCAGGCTCACCCGAACGTGTGTAAGCAATCATACCGGCGATGTTACCGGCAAAAGACTGGGTAAGGTTGCTCGACGGCACACGCAGATCTTTGGCGTTTACCGTGGTGATAGAGCTCACGATACTTTCCTTCTTCTGCTTACCGTAGGCTACTACCGTTACCTCGTCAAGCTCGTTGCCCTTGGGGGCAAGCTCTACATTGATAACTGTCTGGTTTCCCACGGTAACGACTTTGTCCTCCATACCTACGTAGGAGAACACAAGTTTGTCGGTTGGCTTGACTTTGATTTCATAGCCACCATCAACGTCGGTCATAACACCCTTTGTGGATTTCTGGACTACTACGCTTGCGCCCGGCAAGGGTTCGCCAGTACCTTTCTCAGAGACTTTTCCCTTGACCGTTATCTCTTGTGCCAAAAGAGACAAAGGCATGAAAAGCAAGAAAAAGAGTAATGTTAAACTACATTTTTTACTCATATTTTATCAATTATTAAGATGATGCTGATGCAAATTTACAATTAATTATGAGACCCAAAAACTTTTTAAGGTGAAAATTGCGTTACAGTAGGTAATTTTTAGCGCAAAATTTGCGCAATTCCAGAACCACGGGGACTAATCAGAAAATAATTGCGTTTCCCCCTTTACCTATTTATATATATAAGGGGACATAGTAGAGGGTTGAAAGGTTGGTAACGCCTACGGCTAATCGCAACTCTTACAGAGTAGCTATATTAGTTGGTCGCTTACCCAGGGTAGCGTGCTTCGCCCGCAACCCTGGGCTGAGGAATCGCAACTCCTACAGAGTTGCCAGGGATGCGCACCGCCTACGATGGTATAACCATACATGGTTGTTGGTGTGCATATCTTCGACAACAACCAAATTATGTATAACCCTTGGCGGGCGCATCATCAACGATGAATTGAGGTCCGCAAGCAGCAGCAACTCTGTAGGAGTTGCGATTTCATAGCCCAGGGTTGAGGGGCGCAGCGCCTCTACCCTGGGTAAGAACACCACCCTACTTAGCTACTCTGTAAGAGTTGCGATTAGCCGAAGGCGTTACCACGGCAGGAAACAAGGTTTCAATTACGGGGTTTATCCATTAATAGCTGCATCTATTAGGGGTTGATATAAACACAAAAAGCCATGGCGGTTGTTGTCGGCTTCGCCTTTTTGTGGCTGACGGTGACACCAGTCGGAAAACGAGTTTTCCTTTTTGTCGTCGCCACCACCCCCAACGCCATGCTTTGCATGACGACAACAGCCGCCACGGTTCAAAAAGCGGCCGGTGGCCGTAAAAAAAGGCCGCCGGTGGCGGTAAAAAAACAGCTGCTTAGAAGCCTCTCCCTAACCCTCCCCAAGGGACGGGAGTTCATTCTCGCTGTGCTTTAGGGGGTTATGATTGCGCTCTTTTTCTTGAAAAAGGCTGGTATGGGGCCTTTGTTTTGGCTTTTTTCCTTCCCCTTGGGGAAGGTTAGGATGGGGCTTGTGGTTGATGGTACGCACCCCTGGCAACTCCTACAGAGTTGCTGCTGCTTGCGGTGGCTCTATTATGGGTTTATTGCGTGTCTCCCACTCTCCCGCCAATCACTGCGGATTGCAGAGGACTTCGCAGACGCGGTCCTGGAAGTGGCGGGCATCGCTGGCGCGCATCACTCCCTGGTTGAGTATGGCGAAGCAGAGTTGGTGACCGTTGGCGGCAGTGCAGTAGCCTGCCAACGAGATGACGCCGGTGAGGGTGCCGGTCTTTGCCTTGACGTTATCCTTGGTGAAGGTTCCGTGCATACGCTTTTCCAGAGTGCCATCTACTCCTGCCTTAGGCAACGAAGGGAGCAGATGAATATAGATATTCTGATAACGATAGGCATAGCGGAGCAGACGCACCTCGAGTTCGGCGGTGACATAGTTGTAGAGCGACAGACCCGAACCATCGGCAATGCGGTAGCGCTGGCCGTGGAGCCCCACCTTGTCTATAAGGCGACGGATATACTGGCGGGCGTGACGGGCTGAAGCCGGACGGGCGCCACCCGAGGCAGCGAGCTGATAGAAGAGCGACTCGGCATAGAGATTGTCGCTCTCTTTCATCATACGCATGAGTATCTGGTCGATGGTGTGATAACGGGCGCAGATGCAGAAGGCTGTGTCGGGCTTGACGGCGGTAGAGGCAAAAGCCTGGACCACAAGCCCCGACTCGCGCAGTTCACGCTCAAAGCGCTCCATAAACTGGTCCTTGCGGCCATAGATGAGGGGCGTGAGCACGGGGTTGTCGTCGTCCCAGCACCATCCCTCGCCCAGCAGGTCGTAGTCCTTCATGCTCTTGTCGGCATAGAGGTGGCCGCGGATAGTGTCGACGCCCATCTTACGGATGCTCTCGACAAAGGCTGACATATCATCGGCATTGAAGAGGGGGTCCATGCCACCCACGCAGTAGATGTCGCCCTCGAGGGTACGGTTGGCGATATGCCCGGTATAGCACAGCTCGGTCTTGGTCTGATACGAACCGCCGAGACGGTCGATGGCGGCAATGGCGGTGAGCAGCTTCATGGTCGACGCCGGACGCATCATCTGCCGCTCGTTGTGACGGTAGATGACAGAGTCGGCTGTGAGGTCATAGACCATGAGCCCTACCTGAGAGGTCTGGAACATATCGGCCTCGAGGAGACGGTCGATGCCATGTACGGCAGACTGTGGCCACTTCAGCGAGAGCGAGTCGCGCACGAGGGTGTCGGCAGGCAGAGTCCCCCCCACTGTCTCGTCCTCGCCCGCTACGTCCTGGGCCTGTACGGGAACTGCGGTCAGCCACATCAGCAGCCAACCTAATATATATAAATAGGTACGCGTCATTGTTTAACAGTTATTCTCTTTGTCATTTCATCTACAAACAGCTGTTCCATCTGTGGTTTCAGGCTCAGCGACCTGCCCTTGCCATACTCTACGAGTACATAGCCGACCAGCCCGAAGCAGTTTGTCATCGTCTGGCAGCGGCTTACATCGGCATAGGCAATGCTGCGGGTACGCGAGAAGCGACCACCGCTCACCACGAGGGCCTCGGGGGTGAAGGAATAGGTGGTATGGAGCACGCGCTCGACCATCAGCACCCACACGGCTGCCACAGGCAGCGCCACCACCACCCTCTGCATCCAGAAGAAGTAGAAGGAGAGCAAAGCCATGAGCACGATGGCACTCACATCGATGGCCGTAACCCTGTAATGGAATATCCTGTTCATAATAACTGTATGCAAAATTACGAATTTAATTGCCAAAAGAGTTATGATTATTATAATTTTTAGTAAATTTGCACCGAAATAAGATAAATATGGTTTACAAGTACGATTTTCTCATTATCGGCTCAGGCGTAGCCGGAATGAGTTATGCGCTTAAGGTAGCGAGAGCACATAAAGGTAAGGTCTGCATGATATGCAAGACATCGCTCAACGAAGCTAACACCTACTTTGCCCAAGGCGGAGTGGCGTCGGTAACCAATCTGCTGAAAGACAATTTCAAAAAGCATATCGAGGACACCATGATAGCCGGTGACTACATCAGCGACCCCAAGGCCGTAGAGCAGGTAGTGACGATGGCGCCCGAGCAGATCAAGGAGCTCGTCAACTGGGGTGTCAACTTCGACCGCAAGGACAACGGCGAGTTCGACCTGCACCGCGAGGGAGGCCACTCCGAGTTCCGCATCCTGCACCATGCCGACGACACCGGTGCCGAGATACAGCGCGGTCTGATGGAAGCCGTGCGCAGCAACCCCGACATCGATATCAAGGAAAACCATTTTGCCGTAGAGATTATTACCCAGCACCACCTCGGTGCGCGCGTCACCCGACGCACTCCCTATATCAACTGCTATGGAGCCTACGTGCTCGACCCCGACACCCAGAAGGTAGACACCTATCTGAGCAAGGTCACCGTGATGTGTACCGGTGGCTGCGGAGCCGTCTACCAGACCACCACCAACCCCGTGATTGCCACCGGCGACGGCGAGGCTATGGTCTACCGCGCCAAGGGCACCGTACAGGACATGGAGTTTGTACAGTTCCACCCCACCTCGCTCTACCACCCCGGCGAGACCCACCCCGCCTACCTCATCACCGAAGCCATGCGTGGCTACGGCGGCATACTGCGTCTGCCCAACGGCGAGAGCTTCATGGAGAAGTATGACAAGCGACTCTCGCTGGCTCCACGCGACATCGTGGCTCGCGCCATCGACCGCGAGATGAAGACCCACGGACTCGACCACGTCTGCCTCGACGTCACCCATAAAGACCCCGAAGAGACGCGCCACCACTTCCCCAATATCTATGCCAAGTGTCTCTCCATAGGCATCGACATCACCAAGGAGTATATCCCCGTGCGCCCCGCAGCCCACTACATGTGTGGCGGCATCAAGGTCGACCTCAACGGATGCTCGAGCATCAACCGGCTCTACGCCATCGGCGAGTGCTCGTGTACGGGTCTGCACGGCGGCAACCGCCTGGCCAGCAACTCGCTCATCGAGGCGGTGGTCTATGCCGAGACCGCAGCACGCCACAGCATAGAGCACGTCGACGAGTATGACTTCAACGACAAGGTGCCCGACTGGAACGACGACGGCACCATGACCAATGAGGAACAGGTGCTCATCACGCAGAGTGTGAAGGAGGTGGGCGAAATCATGAGCAACTATGTGGGCATCGTGCGCAGCGACCTGCGCCTCAAGCGTGCCTGGGATCGCCTGGACCTGCTCTACGAAGAGACCGAAAACCTCTTCAAGCGCGTCAAGGTGAGCAAGGAGCTCTGCGAGTTGCGCAATATGATCAACACAGGTTACCTCATCACCCGTATGGCCATAGAGCGCAAAGAGAGCCGTGGCCTGCACTACACCATCGACTACCCCGTACACGCGTACGATAAGAAATAAGCACGGCACATAGACAATGGAAGCCCCTACACGGACCTCCACAAGGAGAGAGGGTTGAAAGCCCCTCACCAACCCTCCCCAAGGGGCGGGAGTTAATTCTTGCTGTGTTTTAGGTGTTTGCAGTTACGCTCTCTCCCTTGAAAAAGATAGGAGCAGGGCCTTTATTTTGACTTTTTTCCTTCCCCTTGGGGAAGGTTAGGATGGGGCTTGTGGTTGATGGTACGCACCCTTGGCAACTCTGTAGGAGTTGCGATTTCATAGCCCAGGGTTGAGGCGTGCAGCGCCTCTACCCTGGGTATATATATAATAAGGTATAGCTACTCTGTAAGAGTTGCGATTAGCCGAAGGCGTTATTCTCAATCTGATATTATCCGTCTACCCATTCCTACCCATCATCCTGCTGCGGGTAACGCCTACGGCTAAGCGCAACTCCATTACCTTTCCGCGCCGCACTGCGCCGCGCCGGTGACCTTCGGTTCAGAGTTGCCAGATTAGTGGGGCAGCTACCCAGGGTAGCGTGCTTCGCCCGCAACCCTGGGCTGGGGAAACGCAACTCCTACAGAGTTGCCGCTGCTTGCGGGAGGCCAATTGCGGGGTTAATCCATTATTACCGACTTATGTAATAAGTTGATATAAACACAAAAAGCCATGGCCCTGTTGTCGGCTTCGCCTTTTTGGGGACTGTCGGTGACGCCAGTCGGAAAACAAGTTTTCCTCTTTGTCGTCGCCACCACCCCCAACGCCATGCTTTGCATGACGACAACAGCCGGCATGGTTCAAAAAGCGGCCGGCGGCCGTAAAAAAAGGCCGCCGTTGGCGGTAAAAAAACAGCTGATTGTAAGCCCCTCCCTAACCCTCCCCAAGGGGCGGGAATTCATTCTCGCTGTGCTTTAGGGGGTTATGATTGCGCTCCGTTCCTTGAAAAAGATTGGAATATGGACATCATTTGGGCTTTTTTCCTTCCCCGTGGGGAAGGTTAGGATGGGGCCTATGGTGGACGGGGCGCACCCTTGGCAACTCTGTAGGAGTTGCGATTTCATAGCCCAGGGTTGAGGGGCGCAGCACCTCTACCCTGGGTATATATATAATAAGGTGTAGTTACTCTGTAAGAGTTGCGATTAGCCGAAGGCGTTACCCGCAGCAGGAAACATGGGGGCAATCGCAGGGCTAATCTATACGTGGCCGTGCGCACAATCCTACCCACCCTCCTGCCGAGCGTACACAAAAAAAGCCCTCTCACGTTTCACAACGGGAGAAGGCACAAATTATGAAAACTTTAATCTATCCGAATATCTTCTATTTCTTGAGAATATCGAGCTTGGGAGTATCGATGCCGCTCACATGGTCGTGGCGCACGTCGTTCTGTTGCTCAAAGATTACGATATCGTTCTTGCCCTTCTTCAGGAAGCAACCTGGCAGATAGAGGGTCTGCTGGGGACCCACCTTCCAGTAACGGCCCAGATTGACACCGTTGACAAAGACGATACCCTTGCCCCACTCTTCCATATCGAGGAAGGTGTCGCCGGGGCTGGCTACATCAAACTGCCCCTGATAGATTACCGGCAGCCCCTTGGCATAGCCGTGGTCGCCAGCAGCCAGCACGGGAGCCTCGCTCATGGGCAGACAATACATCTTCCACTCACCCTCGATGGGGTTGTCGTTGATGGTGATGGGGCGCACAAAGCCCTTGAAGCTCTCGGAGATGCGGGCACCATAGTTGATGCGTCCCATATTCTCGACCAGGATGTCGAGGGTGCTGTTGAAGGGTACCTCGACCTCCAGGCTGTCTACGCCGGTGACGGCGTTGAGCTCGCCCACCTTCTCGCCGTTGACATAGACGATGCCATAGTCGGCAATGCCGTCGGCCTTGAGCACTCCGGCGATGGGCTGGTTGAAGTGGCGGCGGTAGAGCACGTATCCGTGGCCCTGGCCGAGCGCCTCGAATGTAGGCATGGTGTCACACTCCACAGGCGTCATCCCCTCGATGCGGTCGAAGAGGTTCTGGGTCTGGGTGAGACGTATTTGGGGCAGCGTGATGACAGGTATACGCTCGGGCACTGCCGGCACATCCTTATTATACTGCATCAGTATCTTTCTGATGGCCTCATACTTGGGTGTAGCCCATCCTGCCTCACTGATGGGGGCGTCGTAGTCGTAGCTGGTGATGTCGGGCTGCAGACGGATGTCCTTGGTATAGTTGGCACCCGAGGTGAAGCCGAAGTTGGTGCCACCGTGCACCATGTAGAAGTTGAAGCTGATGCCGGCATCGAGATACTTCTGCATCTGCTTGGTAAAGGCATCGGAGCTGACCTTCTGGAAAGGCTCGTTCCAGTGGTCGAGCCATCCGGTATAGAACTCTGCGACCATGTAGGGGCCCACTCCGCCGTGATAGGCGTCTACCTTCTTCTTGATGGTGTTGATATTGTTTTCGCCGTTGCACGTGGGCAGTGCTCCCTCGATGGCTCCACCCTCGAAGAGCCAGCTGCCATCGCTGGTGAACATGGGGATGTCGAAGCCGGCGTCGATGAGCTGCTGACGGATGGCGGCACTATACTGTCTGTGTACATCGAGGGGGATGTCCTTGCGCTGGCTGACATACGAGCCAAACTCGTTTTCAGCCTGTACCATGACGATGGGACCGCCCTTGGTTATCTGGAAGTCGCGCACCTGGGCTGCGAGCTGTCCGATGTAGGTGCGGCACGAGTCGAGGAAAGCCTTGTTCTGTGTGCGTATCTTCATCTCGGGCACGGTGCTGAGCCACCAGGGATAGCCGCCGTACTCCCACTCGCCACAGGCATAGGGACCGGGACGCAGGATGACCATCATGCCCTCGTCGGCAGCAGCCTTGAGGAAGGCGCGTATGTTGCGGTTACCCGTGGTCCAGTCCCACACTCCGGGTGCGGTCTCGTGGTAGTTCCAGAAGACATAGGTAGCCACGGCGTTGAGTCCGAGGGCTTTCATCATGCGCAGACGGTGATGCCAGTAGGCTGCGGGCACGCGCGAATAGTGCATCTCGCCCGAGTGGATCTGTATGGGTTTGCCGTCGTAGACGAAGTTGCCTCCCTCTATCTTGAAGGTATGCTTGGCCTTGGCTCCGGCTGTGGCGGTGAAGCCTGGCAGCAGGGTCATGGCGGTCATGATGATAACGATGATAAGTAGATTGCGTCTCATTATTGTTGCGATATAAGTTTTATTCCTTACAAAGATAATAATAATAAGGTGTATCGCCCAACAAATCATCGAAAATGTTGCCCACGGCGATGATTTTTGTCGTCAAAATGACAAAAAGGCAGACCAAGACTGACATTTTGTCAGTTTTCGGGCATAGGTACATAGTTTGTATCATGATGAGTGACAATAACAAAGATAATAATTAAAACAACAAGCGATATGACATTTGACAAATTTACTATCAAGGCGCAGGAGGCCGTGCAGAGCGCGGTCAACAAGGCGCAGATGGCGCAGAATCAAGCCATAGAGCCGGTACACCTGCTGGCAGGTATCATGGACAAGGGTAAGGATGTGACCCAGTTCATCTTCCAGAAGCTGGGCGTCAACCCACAGCAGATTGAAACGCTCGTCGAGAGCGAGATAGCCCATCTGCCCAAGGTGCAGGGAGGCGAACCCTACTTCACCAATGCCACCAACGAGATACTGCAGAAGGCTATGGCCGAGGCTGCGCGCATGGGCGACGAGTATGTGGCCATCGAACCCATACTCATGGCCATCATGCAGACCCAGAACACGGCAGGACGCATACTCCGCGATGCAGGCATGACCAAGGACGAGGTAGAGAAGGCCATCGCTGCCCTCAGACAGGGCAAGAAGGTCGACGATGCCCAGGCCGACGAAAACTACCAGGCGCTCGCCAAGTATGCGCAGAACCTCATAGACAAGGCGCGCAACGGCAAGCTCGACCCTGTGATAGGCCGTGATGAAGAGATACGCCGCGTGCTGCAGATTCTCTCGCGCCGAACCAAGAACAACCCTATCCTGATAGGTGAGCCGGGTACGGGCAAGACCGCCATCGTCGAGGGACTCGCCCAGCGTATCGTGCGTGGCGACGTGCCGGAGAACCTGAAGAACAAGCAGCTCTTCTCGCTCGACATGGGCGCGCTCGTGGCTGGCGCCAAGTACAAGGGTGAGTTTGAGGAGCGACTCAAGAGTGTCATCAAGGAGGTCACCCAGGCCGACGGCAACATCATCCTTTTCATCGACGAAATCCACACACTCGTGGGTGCCGGAGGTGGCGAAGGTGCCATGGATGCCGCCAACATCCTCAAGCCTGCCTTGGCACGTGGCGAACTGCGGGCTATCGGTGCCACCACCCTCAATGAGTATCAGAAGTATTTTGAGAAGGACAAGGCGCTCGAACGCCGTTTCCAGACGGTCATGGTCGACGAGCCCGACGAGATAGATGCCATCAGCATCCTGCGTGGTCTGAAGGAGCGCTATGAGAACCACCACAAGGTGCGTATCCAGGACGATGCGTGCATCGCAGCCGTCAAGCTCTCCGAGAGATACATCTCCGACCGGTTCCTGCCCGACAAGGCGATAGACCTGATGGACGAGGCTGCCGCCAAGTTGCGCATGGAACGCGACTCGGTGCCCGAGGAGCTCGACGAGATTGACCGCCATCTGAAGCAGCTTGAGATAGAGCGCGAGGCTATACGCAGCGAGATCAAGCACCGCCAAGGCAACGGCGGCGAGGACGACGCGGCTGCCAATCTGCACGACTCGCTCGACAAACTGGACAAGGAGATTGCCCAGCTGGGTGAGCAGGAGCGCCAGTACAGGGCTAAGTGGGAGTCCGAGAAGGCTCTGGTCAACAAGATCCAGCAGGACAAGCAGGAGATGGAGAACCTGAAGTTTGAGGCCGACAAGGCCGAGCGCGAGGGCAATTATGGCCGTGTGGCTGAGATACGCTACGGCCGCCTGAAGAGCATCCAGGACGACATAGACCATATCCAGCAGCAGCTACGAGGCACCCAGGGCGGCGACGCTATGGTGCGCGAAGAGGTCACTGCCGACGATATCGCCGAGGTGGTAAGCCGCTGGACGGGCATCCCCGTGTCTAAGATGATGCAGAGTGAGCGCGAGAAGTTGCTGCATCTCGAAGACGAACTCCATCACAGAGTGGTGGGTCAGGACGAGGCCATCAAGGCTGTAGCCGATGCCGTGCGCCGCTCACGAGCCGGACTGCAGGACCCCAAGAGACCTATCGCCTCGTTTATCTTCCTCGGTACGACAGGTGTGGGTAAGACTGAACTTGCCAAGGCGCTCGCCGAATATCTCTTCAACGACGAGAACATGATGACGCGTATCGATATGAGCGAGTATCAGGAGAAGTTCAGCGTGACAAGACTCATCGGCGCGCCTCCAGGCTATGTGGGCTACGACGAGGGTGGCCAGCTGACCGAGGCAGTAAGACGCAAGCCTTACTCCGTAGTACTCTTCGACGAGATAGAGAAGGCTCATCCCGACGTGTTCAACACCCTCTTGCAGGTATTGGACGACGGCCGACTCACGGATAACAAGGGCCGCGTGGTCAACTTCAAGAACACCATCATCATCATGACCTCCAACGCCACGCGTGAGATGCTGGGCAAGATTATGCGTCCTGAGTTCCTCAACCGTATCGACGACATCATCACCTTCCATCCGCTCACGCAGGAGGAAATCTCCAAGATTGTGGAACTGCAGATGCAGAAGTTGCAGAAGATGACTGCCGAGCAGGGCGTGACACTCACCTGGACCAAGGCGGCAATAGACTATCTGTCGCGTGTAGGCTTCGACCCCACCTTTGGCGCCCGCCCCGTCAAGCGTGCCATCCAGGACTACGTGCTCAACGACCTGAGCCGTATGCTGCTGGCTGAGCGCGTAAGCAAGGACAAGCCCATCACGGTCGATGTTGCCGACGACCACATCGTGTTCAGCAACTAATTTACCATTAAAAAAATCCCTTCCGCCATAAGTGACGGAAGGGATTTTTTTATGTCTGTATGTGTCGTGGTTACTTCACCACTTTCTTTCCACCTACGATGTAGATGCCTGCAGGGAGATTGTCGAGGCTGGTGCCCAGATACTGACCCTGGATGTTGTAGACGCGGTTGTCTACGGGCTTGCCAGTGGTCTCGACAGTATCGATGCCGGTGCCTACGCCATCTGCCACGATGCGCACCTCATCGAGGAACATACGTTTGGCAGGGGTGAAGGTAATCTTGCCGCTACCGGTGCCGGTAATGTCGATGCTGTACTCGGTCCATTCCTCATTCTTCATGGTGAGGGTAGCTACCTCGGTGCCGTTGTAAGTCACCTTGAGCGAGGTGGCGTCACTGCCGTAAGGCGCAGCCTTGAAGGTGAGCTTGGCCTTGCCGTTGAGGGCAAAGGAAGGTGTGGTGGCAGAGCCGCTCTTCTTGGAGGAGCCAAACTTGCCGCACTTGAAGCCACCGGCACGGGAGACTGACTCCCAACCTGCGTTGTCTGTTACCAGCGCATTGCTGCCAGAACTCCATGTACCGTCGTTTCCGCCCGTTCCAGCACACTTGTCAAAGCTCTCATAAAACACCTGACCCTCTGGAGTGGGTTCTACCACGATAGCTGCATTATACTGGAAGCTCACGGTGCCGTTGTCATTCTCGGTAATGTCCTTGACCTGACGGCCCATGTTGCGTGTACCGTCCTCGTTGTCGTTGTAGAGACCGAACGAAGGTATCGATGTGTCGCTCAACTCGTTGTTTGCCTTGTAGGGATACAGGTCGCCTGTGAGTGTAGTCTTGGTATAATACTGCTCGTATTTGTCCCAGTACTTGCTGTCGTCAATGTTGTCGGCATGTACGAGCGTGAGGCGCTGGTGGTCGTTCTTGAAGTCGGCAGTCCAGCCATCTTTCTGACGGAATTCACCCGTAGAGTTGACCACATTGTTAATCCAGCAGGTGGGGTCATAGTCTACATGGATGACCTGCAGACCTGTAGCCTCAATATACTTGTCCCACTTGGTCTGCTGACGGTTTTCGAGGATGAAGTATTCGTTGCGGTTACCTTTATTATATATTACGTATGCCTTTCCGCCCTCGCTGGTGGGCTTGAGATCTGTCACCGTCACATTCTCGTCTTCGAGCACCTCGTAGTCTATCCATCCGGCAATCCATTTCTCATAGGCAGTATAACCGGCGGGGCAGAAGCCGTCGTCGTTGTAGCCGGCAGAGTCCATGAGGTCAAAGCTCGACATACCGAAATGCCCCTCATAGAAGATGTCATAGAGGTCGGGATAGCCCAGACAGTGAGAGAACTCGTGGCAGATGGTACCGATACCATCGATACCAGAGTAGCCCATCTCGGCAGAGCAGGCGTAAGAATTGATTTTGACACCATCGAGGGAGAGTGTTATTTTGGCGGCAGCCAGTTCATAAGCGTGGGGCCAGATAGTGTCATCGCTACCGCCGTTGGCCTCGCCCTGACCGGCGTAGATGACATAGACCTGATCCACCTCGCCGTTACCGGTCCAGTCGTAGTCAGAGAAGTCTACCCAACCGTCGGCAAGCTCACAGGCTTCCTTAATCATCTGCTCGGGACGCAGGTCGTTATCATTGGAGTCATTACCACCATAGTAAGCCATATTCTGCGACAGGGTTACAGGCCCTACCACGTCAAAATCGATGGTAAACTTGCCATCGCTCTGTGCGCTGAAGTAGTCCTTGATACTGCCGTTGAAGCCATTGTCCTTGTAGTTCTCGGCATTGGCTATCTTCTTGTACAGGTCGAGGGTATGGCTGGCAGAAAACTTCTTGTCCTTGAAGTTGGCGAGGATGATGAGTCCCTTCTTGGTGCCCCGATAGTTGCCGCGGTTGCCCGAGATGTCGGCCTTGCGACGGCTGGCGTAGTGCTGGTTGGCACGGGCACGACGCTGCTTGGCACGGGCAGCCACCTTGGTGGCATCTTCCTGCTTGTACATACCATTGCCTGCTGATACATAGCTCTTTCCGTCGGCATCACGATACCAGTGGCCGTGTTCGTCGCCCACCAGGCGGGCCTTGACTTGACTGCCGTCGGCAAGGGTAATCATGCGCCACAGATTAGGGCGTGCGGGGATGGCTGACATTGTCATCACTGCGAGCAGGAACAATGTCAAGAGAGTAATTCTTTTCTTCATACTTGATTATAATTGTTTACTTGGTTATTCGTGTGTAGCCGTTGGGGCGTGCTGCGACTTGATTTTGTTCATCCGCGTCGACTCGAGGATGGGCAGATTGGTCTCTGTGGGGATATAGATGACGGTCTTGTCGCTCAGGTCGCTCTGCTGGCGCACCCAGAGATACTGGATATAGGTGGGGGTGATGCTGCCGTTCTCTATCTTGATGGCTTCGGCGGCACCCTTGGCGCGTGCCACTTCGGCCTGGGCGTTGAGCTTCTCGGCCTCGAGGTTCGCACGGGCTTCCTCTATCTTAATCTTGCGGTTCTGTTCGGCTTTGGCAAACTCGGCCTTGCCTTCCATCTCCTGCGACCATACGTTGTACCAGGGACGGATGAATGCCATGCCTATCACAAAGACAAAGATGGCGACGAGAGCCCAGACTATCTGTCGGGCAACGGTGGGGTTGAACCCCGGGGTACTGTTTCTGTTCATTTGACGATTGTTTAAGTGTGATGCAACTATGGGATAATTCTCCAACATGCAAAGATACATCATTTCTCGGCTTCTTTCTGCCAAAATATGCAATTATTTTTCACCACGCCCGTCATTTTTAATATTTTCAGGGCGCATACCATCCCTATCACCATCTCTGACGTGGTGACGGCGTCCATAGTCGACAGGGGCGTCGCGATGATGGCGACGGTGCTATCGCTGGTTGACAAAATACTGGCTGTAGATATTATAGTATATGTCCATCCAGCCCTCGTCGAGCAGATGGTTGAGTTTCTGTGCCAGCCCGGGATGGGCGTCGATATGGCTCACGAGGTCGGGATTGTAGCGGGTGCCGGCGTCGCGACGCATCTCGCCCATCACGGCATCAAAGGTCTTGCCGTCCTTGTAGTTGCGGCCCACGCGCTCGGTAGCTGCCTGCATGCAGTCGCTCAGGGTGATGATGTCTATCATGATGCGGTAAGGCGAACGGGTATTGTCAAAGTCGGCGGGATAGCCTCCCTTGCCGTTGTACCACTTGTGGTGACCCAGGGTGGTGTCGTGATACTTCGCCAGCCTGGGGTCGAGGGCGAGGTATTTGAGTCCCATCTCCGGGTGGCGCTTCACGATCTTGAACTCCTGATCGGTGAGCGGACGGTAGTCGTTGTCTACCACGGGGATGATGGTGTTCTTGCCCAGATCGTGGTAGAGGGCGGCTTCGCGCACAAACTCGACAAACCTACGCTTGTGATGCTTTACGCTGCCTTCGGTCTTGCAACCCAAATAGCCCACCAGCAACTGGGGCTGATTGTCCACAAGACTCTCCATGAGCACCATGGCTATCTCGCTCACGTGTACGGAGTGGGCGTAGGTGGTCACGTGGGTCGATACCGACAGCTTGTTGAGGAAGGCAAGGCGCTCGCGGGGCTTCAGATACGACAGTATGCGGTCGTAGGTGACGAAGACATTGAGGTTGTTGACAAAGGTGGTCACCGACTGGCGGTCACTGCGATGGCGGAAAGCCATCTCGATGTCACGGCACATGCGGAGCACGTTGCGGCGCTTGGCGCTGTAGGGGATGTCGGCCAAGTCGTTGAGATAGAACAACGAATAGTAGGGCATAAGATGCAACGAGAACTCTTGGGGGTCGAGCCTACGATTGCGCAGACTCTCCATAGATGCCCTGTAGCGCGGGCGGTATCTGTTGAGAGCCTCCTTGGCAGTTATCTGCTTCAGGTTCATTTGCATAATCAGCGTGCGCAGATACGAGGAATTGTCCAGTGAGGGCTTCCGCAGGTTCCTTACCACGAGGGTATGCATAAGTTTGTCGATGCTCTTCTTCTTGATGGTGGTGCGGTCCACCAGGAAAATGTTGCGCACCATGGACTCGTCGGCATTGTTGAGCCGCCTCTTGAGCTCGGTCATCCTGTAGCCCTTGCGGCTGAGCTCGTCGCCGTGCTTGGCGACATATCGTCTTGCCAGTTTGATGCGCCCGCGCAGATCGTCGACCGTCTCCACCTTCTTCTGTGCCCATACATACGCACACAGTTGCAGCATCGCGTTGAGATAGTTTGACTGATAGGCGGGATAGCGCTTGGCGTCGTCGGTGACGCATCGCTGGTAGCAAGCATACGACTTCTGCAGGAGCTCGTCGTCATGGGTCATGTTCCAGATATGGTAGTAGGCAGAGCCACGCCACGTGTTCAGATAGTTGGTAAACCTCAGCGAGTCGGGGCGATTGGTCTGCAGGGTGTCGATGAGGTCACAGAGTTCGAGCATGAGAAAGGGGTCGGAGCGGTTCTGGTTGATATACTTGCTGAAGAAGCTCTTGATAAAATCCGAATAGAGCCTCGCGTCGTTCTTGGCTTGTGGCAGGGTGATGACCTGGCGCAGACTGTCCAGGCAGAGCTTGTTGCTCTGATAGATATCGTGGTTCAGGGCAGCGCGGGTATGGAAAAACTCCACCCAGCGGTCGTGGTCATGAATGAGGAAGATGCTGTCGTTGTAGCGGTTGTATAACTTGCGGTTGTTGACCAGGGTGCTGAACCAGCCGTCGAAGTCCACATGCAGGGTTTCTTCGTCCTTGACGGTCTGTGCCGAGGACGTCATGACTGTCAGGAGCAGCATGACTATGGGCAAGAGTCTACGGGTGATGACTGCCAGCAACGCTGTAGCGGTGTGGCTGTGCGCCGCAGCAGGGCAGTGGGCAGGGGTGGCAATAATGACGCATTTCATAGTGCGCGTGTATAAAGTTAGAGTGGCAACGGGCGTGACACCGGTGCGTAGAGTTGAAATTCTGCTGTCTGTAATGGTTGTAACAACTACAAAATTCGTGAAAAAACGGGACTCCACCAACATTACTCGTGTAATAGTTGTTAAAATCGCCGAAATAATGACATCGCGCACAATTATAGGCAAGCATGGAGGCGCAACGACCATCATAAGAAGCCCTCTCTGGCTCTCCTCAAGGGGAGAGAACGCAGACCAATTATATATTATGTGCTTTGTCATTATCTCCATCACCTTGCGGATGGTATAGGGCGAAGCCCTGAAAAGCCACAAATCTTTTTGTAGATTATTGTGATGGCTTATTCAAGGTATATGGGCATATACATTACAAGTAACGCCTACGGCTAAGCGCAACTCCGTCAGAGTTGCAAGGTTCGTTGGTCGCTTACCCAGGGTAGCGTGCTTCGCCCGCAACCCTGGGCTGGGGAAACGCAACTCCTACAGAGTTGCCAGGGGTGCGCACCGTCCACAATGGGATAGCCATACAGGGTTGTAGGGGCGCACATCATCGACAACAAACTAATTATGTATAACCCTTGGGGGCGCATCATCAACGATGAATTATGGCCCGCAAGCAGCAGCAACTCTGTAGGAGTTGCGATTTCATAGCCCAGGGTTGAGGTACACAGCGCCTCTACCCTGGGTAAGAACACCACCCTACTTAGCTACTCTGTAAGAGTTGCGATTAGCCGAAGGCGTTACCACGGCAGGAATAGCAGCTTGTGTTATCCCAACTATATGACGCTACCGATAGATAATAAGGTAATCATTTTTTTGTACCGGCGCAGCCGGACTTTTTTTACCGCCAACGGCGGACTTTTTGTATTTGCGGCTTTTCAGCCTGCCATCAGGCAGGCGCGGATGGGGGGTGACGGGGAATATCCGAGAGCTCGCTCTCGAGATATCTCCCGACACACACGGACGCATAGGGCGAAGCCCTGAAAAGCCACAAATCTTTTTGTGTCTTCTTGGGATGGTAAATTCAAGGTTTAAGGAAATACACACGACAAGTAACGCCTACGGCTAAGCGCAACTCTTACAGAGTAGCTATATTAGTTGGTTGCTTACCCAGGGTAGCGTGCTTCGCCCGCAACCCTGGGCTGGGGAAACGCAACTCCTACAGAGTTGCCAGGGGTGCGCACCGTCCACAATGGGATAGCCATACAGGGTTGTAGGGGCGCACATCATCGACAACAAACTAATTATGTATAACCCTTGGGGAGAACTTCATCCACTATGGGATAACGATACGTGGTGGTAAAGGCGCACATCATCGTCAACGGACTAATCATGCATAGCCCTGGGGGGCGAATCATCAACGATGAATTATGGCCCGCAAGCAGCAGCAACTCTGTAGGAGTTGCGATTTCATAGCCCAGGGTTGAGGCGAGCAGCGCCTCTACCCTGGGTAAGAAACCCACCCTACTTAGCTACTCTGTAAGAGTTGCGGTTAGCCGAAGGCGTTACCACGGCAGGAAACAAGGTTTCAATTGCGGGATTAATCCATTAATAACTGCTTCTATTAGGGGTTGATATAAACACAAAAAGCCATGGCGGCTGTTGTCGGCTTCGCCTTTTTGTGGCTGTCGGTGACACCAGTCGGAAAACGAGTTTTCCTCCGTGTCGTCGCCGCCATCCCCAACGCCATGCTTTGCATGACGACAACAGCCGCCACGTTTCAAAAAGCGGCCAGTGGCCGTAAAAAAAGACCGCCTTTGGCGGTAAAAAAACAGCTGATTGTGTTATCCCATCTATATGACGCTACCGATAGATAATAAGGTAATCATTTTTTTGTACCGGCGCAGCCGGACTTTTTTTACCGCCAACGGCGGACTTTTTGTATTTGCGGCTTTTCAGCCTGCCACCAGGCAGGCGCGGATGGGGGTGGCGGGGAATATCCGAGAGCTCGCTCTCGAGATATCTCCCGACACACACGGACGCATAGGGCGAAGCCCTGAAAAGCCACAAATCTTTTTGTAGATCCTTGTGATGGTATATTCAAGGTATATGGAAACACACACGAATAACAACGCATACACTAAGCGCATCCCCGACTGCCATCATCCTCACGGAGATGGACTTCATTTTGGTTTCGGGGTTGGAAATGACGGTTTCGCGGTGTGAAATCATTATATCGCGGTTTGCAATCACTATTTCGCACCTTGAAATCAACTTTACAATGCCTTCCGGCAACAATCCACTCGCTGCCACCACCATCCCACGCAACTCCACCACCATTCCGCGCAACTCCACCATCATCCCACGCAACTCCACCACCATTCCGCGCGCCACCAGCAGACTGGGTGCCATCACGCCCATGCCACTCCCCTCCCCTACGGCTATAGGGGTGGCTGTCAACTGGTTACCCCCCCCCCCCGCGCCGCCGACGACCCCCGCCGTTCTCGCCAACCCCTGCGTGGAGAGCGTAAAATTGGGGGCGGCTGCAATAAAATCGGGCACAAATACAATAAATCGGGCACCGACTGCGTTAATAATGTATATTATATAATATAACACGTACAAAATGATAGAATATATCAAGGGCGAGTTGACCGAACTCACCCCCGCCACGGCTGTGGTAGAAGCAGCCGGAGTGGGATATGCCCTCAACATCTCGCTCAATACCTACAGCACCATCCAAGGCAAGAAGGAGGTGAAGCTCTACGTACACGAAAACCTCGTGACCGGCGGCCGCGACGACGCCTATACACTCTACGGCTTTGCCTCACGCCAGGAGCGCGATCTCTACCGACTGCTCATCACCGTATCGGGAGTGGGCGCCAACACGGCGCGCATGATACTCTCGGCATCGTCGCCCTCGGAGCTGTGCAACGCCATCGCCTCTGCCGACGAGCGCATGCTGAAAGCCGTCAAGGGCATCGGACTGAAGACCGCACAGCGCATCATCGTTGACCTCAAGGACAAAATCGTGCAGATGGGCATCGCCACCGAGCTGCACGCCTCGACCTCTACCGCACCCTCTATTGACATGGGCGTGAGAGACGAGGCTGTGAGCGCCCTTACCATGCTGGGCTTCGCTCCGGCTCCCTCTGCCAAGATTGTGGCTGCCATCCTGCAAGACGAGCCCACCATGCCCGTGGAGCAGGTGGTCAAGCTGGCGCTCAAACAGATAAAGTAAACCCATGCAAAGGCAGAAGATAAGACACTGGATAAAGTTGGCATTAATCATGATACCTATGGTTTCGACCATAGGCTATGCCTCAGTGCCCTATCTTCAGAGCCGCAAGACCGTACGCCCCGCCCGACAGCAGCAGGGCACGAAAGCGACGACACCCACCGACACCGTGCCACGCATCAAGGCTGCGGCGCAGCCCATAGCCATCGACGAGGACACCATACCCGACTCGCTGCTCCACCCGCGCTGGAAGATACAGCGCACCACGGCGCTCACGATAGACGACTACCGTCTGCCCGCCGCCGACCTGAAACGCCCCGACAACCTGAACCAGCAGGTGGTCTACAACGACACACTCGACTGCTACATGATAGGCACGCGCATCGGCAGTGTGTGGCTCGAGGCGCCCATCATCATGACGCCCGAGGAGTATCGCCGATGGAGCGAGCGCCAGGCACGCAACCGCTATTACCGCGACAAGAACGACGAGGTATACCAGGCCAAGGGCAAGGAGAAGTTTGACTTCACCGACATGCACTTCGACCTGGGACCCGCCGAGAAGATATTCGGCCCCGGCGGCGTGCGCATCAAGACGCAGGGAAGCGCCGAACTCAAGTTGGGCGCCACGCTCAAGAACATAGACAACCCCAGTCTGCCCATCCGCAACCGCAAGACCACTACCATAGATTTCGACGAGAAGATCAACCTCAATGTCAACGGCAAGGTGGGCGACAAGGTCAACATGAACCTCAACTACAACACCGACGCCACCTTCGACTACGACGCCCAGAACCTGAAGCTCAAGTATGAAGGCAAGGAGGACGAAATCATCAAGCTGGTCGAGGCGGGCAACGTGACCTTCCCCTCCAACTCGTCGCTCATCAAGGGAGCCAGCTCGCTCTTCGGTCTGCGCACCGACCTGCAGTTTGGACGCCTCAAGCTGCAGCTCGTCGCCTCGCAGAAGAAGAGCAACACCAGCAGCGTCTCCGCCAAGGGCGGCATCCAACTCACGCCGTTTGAAATCAACGTCGCCAACTATGAGGAGAACATGCACTTCTTCCTCTCCCAGTATTTCCGCAGCAAGTATGACGCTGCCATGCGCACGCTGCCCAACATGACGACCGGCATCACAATCAACCGCGTGGAGATATGGGTGACCAACAAGAGCGGCGTGGCTACCAATACGCGCAATATCGTGGCGCTGACCGACCTGGGCGAGAACAAGAAGGTGAGCAACACGATGTGGACGCCCACCGGACAGCCCGTGCCTGCCAACAGCGCCAACAGCGAGTATCAGACCATGACCACCGCCTATGCCGCAGCCCGCGACATCGACGCCGTCAACTCTACCCTCGACGGGGCAGGACTCGTGGGTGGCGTGGACTATGAGAAACTGGAGAGCGCGCGACTGCTGTCGCCGTCGGAGTACACGCTCAACCCGTCGCTCGGCTATATATCGCTGCGCTCCACACTCCAGACCGACCAGGTGCTGGCTGTGGCTTACGAGTACACCTACGGCGGCGTGACCTACCAGGTGGGCGAGTTTGCCTCTGACGTGACCGATGTCAAGAAGGCACTCTTTGTCAAGTCGCTCAAGAACACCAGCAACAACCCGACGCAGGGCAACTGGGACCTGATGATGAAAAACGTGTACAGCCTGGCCTCGAGCGTGGAGAAAGAGAAGTTCCGCCTCGATGTGAAGTTCCAGAGCGATACCGCCGGCGTCTATCTCAACTACATCCCTGAAACCCAGGTCAAGGAGACGCCCATCATCCGTGTGCTCGGCGCCGACCGTCTGGACAACAACAACAAGCCCAACCCCAACGGCTACTTCGACTTCGTGGAAGGCTACACCGTGAGCAACGGCCGCGTCTTCTTCCCATGCACCGAGCCCTTCGGTTCTTACCTCTACAACTACCTCGTGGCCAAGGGCGTAGCCCCCGACCGCGCCAAGCACTACGCCTTCACCGAGCTCTATGATACCACCAAGACGGTGGCACGGCAGATAGCCGAGAAGAACAAGTATATACTCACGGGACAGTTCAAAGGCAGCGCATCGGGCGTCATCTCGCTCGGCGCCTACAACGTACCACAAGGCTCGGTGGTGGTAACCGCCGGCGGAGTGACCCTCACCGAGGGCAGCGACTACACCGTGGACTATAGCGCGGGCGAAGTGACCATCCTGAACCAAAGTCTGATAGATGCAGGGACGCAGATTAACGTCTCTCTCGAGAGTCAGTCGGACTACGGACAGCAACGCAAGACGATGTTCGGCCTCAACTGGGAGTACAACTTCAACAAGAACCTGCAGCTCAGCGGTACCGTGCAGCACCTCACCGAACAGGCGCTCACCAGCAAGGTCAATATGGGCACCGAACCGCTCAACAACACGCTCTGGGGCGTGAACCTCAACTGGAAGAAGGAAAGCCAGTGGCTCACCAATATGCTCGACAAGATTCCATTCCTGCATGTGACGCAGCCATCTCAAATCTCCTTCAACGCCGAGTTTGCCCAGCTCATCGCCGGACAGAGCCACGGCACCCAGGACAACGCGTCATATCTCGACGATTTTGAAAACTCCACGAGCAAGATAGACATCTCCACGCCCTCATCGTGGATTATCTCGAGCGTGCCGTCGTCCATTCCCAACTTCAACGACAAGACTACGCTCCGCAGTGGCTACGACCGCTCGCTGCTGGCATGGTACAACATCGACCCGCTATTCACCCGACGCAGCAGCTCGCTCACCCCAGCCCACATCAAGAGCGACCTCGAGCAGCTCTCCAACCACTATGTGCGCGAGGTGCCGGTCAACGAGCTCTACCCAAACCGCGACCAGAGCAGCTACAATGGCGTCATCTCTACCCTTCCTATCCTCAACCTCGCTTACTACCCCACTGAGCGCGGTCCTTATAACTTCAACCCCGACATCACCGCCGACGGCCGGCTGCGCAACCCCAAAGACAAGTGGGGTGGCATGATGCGCAAGCTCAACACCAATGATTTCGAGGCAGCCAACATCGAGTACGTAGAGTTCTGGCTCATGGACCCGTTTATCTACACCAACCGCCAGGCAGACGCCAATGAGTATGGCGGCGACTTCTATATCAATCTGGGTGAGGTGAGTGAGGATGTGCTGCGCGACGGCAAGAAATTCTATGAGAGCGGCATGCCGGTAGACGGTTCACAGTCATTTGTCAACACGCAATGGGGCAAGGTACCCACCCAGGCCAACGTGACCTACGCCTTTGCCACCTCGCCGGGTAGCCGTGCGCTCCAGGATGTGGGCTTCAACGGTCTGCGCGACGAGGAAGAGCGCCAGTTTGAGACCTATCAGCAGTTTCTGCAGGAGGCAAGGGCAAAGGTGAGCCCCGAGGTGTTTGACTCTATCCAGGCCGACCCTGCCAATGACAACTACCACTACTTCCGCGGCACCGATTTCGACAAAGCCAAGACATCGATACTCGAACGCTACAAGCGCATCAACAACCCCCAGGGCAACTCGCCCGACTCCGAGAGCCGCACCGAGGGCTACGACACCTCCTACAAGACCACGCCCGATGTCGAGGACATCAACCAGGACTACACCCTCAATGAGTATGAGAAATACTACCAGTACCACGTCTCGCTGCGCCCGCAGGACATGGCTGTAGGCCGCAACCACATCGTAGACTGCCGTGAAGCGGCTGTCCCACTGCGCAACGGCACCACCGAGAAGGTCATGTGGTACCAGTTCCGTATCCCCCTCAGCGACTACGATGACCGCGTGGGTTCCATCTCCGACTTCACCAGCATGCGCTTCATGCGTATGTATCTCCGCGGGTTCAGCCGCCCCATCGTGCTGCGCTTCGGCAGTCTCGACCTGGTCAAGGGCGAGTGGCGTACGTACGACCAGCCGCTCGACGGAGTCGCTTCGTCGTCGGGAAAGATGGCAGTAAGCTCTATCAACATCGAGGAAAACAACGACAAGTCGCCCGTCAACTACGTGCTGCCACCGGGCATAAACCGCGCACAGGACCCCACGCAGCCACAGCTGGTAGAGGCCAACGAGCAGGCACTCAACATGGTCGTAACCAATCTGGGCAACAACGAGTCAAAGGCGGTCTACAAGAATACCAACCTCGACCTGCGTCAGTATCGTCGCCTGCAGATGTTTGTCCATGCCAACGCAATGGAGCAGAACGCCACCAGCCTCGCCGACGACCAGATAGCCGTCTTCATCCGTGTGGGCAGCGACTACAAGACCAACTACTACGAGTACGAAATTCCCCTGAAGCTCACCGAACCGGGTCACTACGACCGCTACTCACGCTCGGACTGCGAGCGGGTATGGCCCCAGGCTAATATGTTTGACTTCCCGCTGAGCATCTTCACCCGTGTCAAGAAGGAGCGCAATATCGCCAAGGCACAGGGCACAGCTTCATACTCGCGCGTGTTCTCAGTCTACGACGCCGACCACCCTGCCAACCGCGTAAGCATCGTGGGCAACCCCACCCTGGGCGAGGTGAAGACGATGATGATAGGCGTGCGCAACAAGTCGGGCAACCACAAGTCGGCAGAGGTGTGGGTCAACGAGCTGCGACTCAAGGAGTACAACAACGGAGGCGGATGGGCGGCACAGGGCAACCTCAACGTGCAGCTCTCTGACCTGGGTACGGTCAATATGCAGGGCCGCTACATGTCGGAAGGCTTCGGCGGACTGGAGGAGGGCGTCAGCCAGCGCTCTACCGATGACTACAAGACCTACAGCATAACCACCAACCTGGAGCTGGGCAAGTTCTTCCCCGACAAAGCCAAGGTGAGCATACCGCTCTACTACTCGGTGACCAAGGAGGAGACCTCGCCCAAGTACAACCCGCTCGATACCGACATGCTGCTCAAGGATGCGCTCGACGCTGCCGGCTCAAAGCAGGAGAGAGACTCTATCAAGAGCATCGCGGTGACCAAGACGACAAGCACCAACTTCTCGCTGTCGAACGTAAGGGTAGACATACAGAACAAGAGACACCCGCTGCCGATAGACCCTGCCAACTTCTCGCTGTCCTACAGCCACTCCCACCGCGAGACCAACGGCGAGACGACGGTCTATGAGAAGGAAGACAACTGGCGAGGGGCGCTCAACTACAACTGGACACCGATATTCAAGGCGTGGGAGCCGTTCCGCTCAATCAAGAACAGGTCGAAGTGGCTCGATATCATCAAGAAATTCGGACTCAACTGGCTCCCGCAGAACGTGGGCTTCAACACCGAGATAACACGCAACTACTACGAGCTGCAGGAGCGCGACATGGAAGACCTCGGAGGCGGACAGCTGCCGCTGACCTTCAGCTCGCAGTTCCTCTGGAACCGTGATTTCACCCTGAGATGGGACCTTACACGCAATCTGCACATGAACTTCCAGAGTGCCACGCACGCTGAAATCGAAGAGCCCTACGCTCCCGTCAACAAGGAACGCTATCCCGACGAGTACGCCCAGTGGAAAGACTCTGTCAGAACGAGTCTGCGCCACATGGGAACGCCGCTCGACTACAGCCAGAACTTCACCCTGTCGTACCAGGTGCCGCTCAACCTCATCCCGATACTCGACTGGACCAATGTCAACGCCACCTACAACGCCACCTACAACTGGGTGCGCGGCACGGCACTCGACGACGGCACCTCGCTGGGCAACAACATCGTGAGCAACCGTGACCTCAATGTCAACGGAACCTTCAACATGGAGCGGCTGTACAACCACATCCCCTTCCTGAAGAAGGTCAACGACAAGTTCAGACGCGAGAAGAGCCGCTCGCAGATAGAGCGCGAGAAAAAGGAAAAGCAGCGACAGCGCGAGACGCTCAAGAAGCAGGCGGCCAACGGCAAGGACGGCGACGCAGAGAAGCAGAAGAAAGAACTGCCCAAGAACCGACGCAGCTATGAGCGCGAGCTGACGCTCACGCCCGACACCACGCTGCTCATAAGCCACGGCAAGCGCACACGCCGTATCGACGTGAGCGCCAAGACCAAGGACGGCAAGAACATCGCCATAAAATATAAGAAGGTGGGTGATAACCAAATCAAGATATTCAGCAAGGTCGACACGCTCACCAAAATCAAGCTGACGGTGACCCCGCGCGAACCGCTCGAGGACAAGGGCTGGTACAAGACGGCTCAGTCGGTAGCCCGCGTGATGATGATGGTGCGCAACGTGAGCCTCAGCTACCGCAACAACTACTCGCTCTCGCTGCCGGGATTTATGCCTACCGTGGGCAATGCGCTCGGACAGACGCGCGAGTACGGACTCCTGTCGCCAGGACTCGACTTCGCCTTCGGCATGATAGACGACAGCTACATCGACAAGGCCAAGCGCAACGACTGGCTGCTCATGAGCGACTCGGTGGCCACGCCCGCCACCACCAACCTGACCGAGGATGTGCAGCTGAGACTCACCCTCGAGCCAGTGCGCAACCTGAAGATAGACCTCGTGGCAAACCGCACCGAGAGCCGTGCCAAGAGCATACAGTACATGTATCGGGGCAACCCCACCACACAGAGCGGCACATTCACGATGACTACCATCTCGCTCAAGGGCGCCCTGAGCGGCATAGGCGAAGCCACCAACGGTTTCCACTCGCCCACCTTCGAGAAGTTCTGCAACTCGCTCGACGCCTTCCGTGACCGCGTCGAAGCCCAGTATGCCGGTGCGGTCTACCCCGCCGGCACCTCGCTCGCGGGAAAGACCTTCGACCCCGCCAACGGTGGCGTAAACCGCTACAGCGCCGATGTCATGGTGCCCGCATTCCTCTCTGCCTATACCAGCATGGGCAGCGGACTCGACATATTCCCATCGCTGGCGCGCATGTTGCCCAACTGGACGGTGCGCTACAGCGGAATGGCTAAGTTGCCTTGGTTCAGGGATGTGTTCAAGAGCTTCAACATCAACCACGCCTACCGCAGCGTCTACGCCGTGGGAGCCTACAGCACTTACAGCACCTTCCAGGAGTATATGAACGGGCTGGGCTTCGTCAACGAGACCACCACGGGTGCGCCCACGCCCAGCAGCATGTTCAACGTGTCGAGCGTCAGCATCAACGAGGCGTTCTCGCCCCTGCTCGGAGTAGACATGACATTTGAAAACAACCTCACCGCGAAGGTGGAATATCGCACTACGCGTGTGCTCAACCTGAGTATGACGAGCGTGCAGCTCAACGAGGCACTGAGCAGAGACTGGGTATTAGGATTGGGCTATCGCATCAACAACTTCAAGCTCTTCGGCGACCGCAATATGCGTAAGATTAAGGGCAGAGGCAACCGCAACAAGACGCAGTCGACCACTGCAGCAGCGGTAAGCAGCCGGAGTGGCACCAACAACGACCTCAACCTGCGTCTGGACTTGAGCTACCGACGCCAGGCGAGCATCAGCCGCGATATAGCCACCATCAGCAGCTATGCCAGCAGCGGCAACACGGCATTCAAGCTGAGCTTCATGGCAGACTATACCCTCTCCCGCCTGCTCACGATGAGCTTCTATTACGACCGACAGACCAACACACCGCTGTTGGCAAACAACAGTTTCCCCACCACCACCAGAGATTTCGGATTGAGCATCAAGTTCAGTTTGACGAGGTAAAAGAGAAGCGGAAGAGCACCTCCTCGACCCACAGAACGCCCCTACCCGGCTCACGCAAAGCCCCTCCCCAACCCTCCCCAAGGGGCGGGAGTTCTTTATAATTAGTTAATACACAGACGGATAGAGCTCCCTCCCCTTGGGGAGGGCTGGGGTGGGGCTTTAGTTGGCTGGTAGGAGTTGCCAGGGGTGCGTCCCGTCCACCACAGGCCCCATCCTAACCTTCCCCAAAGGGGAAGGAAAAAAGCCCAAATGAAGGCCCCATCCCAGCCTTCCCCAAGGGGAAGGTGTGCACCACAACCTCCTCAAACACAACGAGAATGAATTCCCGCCCCTTGGGGAGGGTTAGGGAGGGGCTTACAATCAGCTGTTTTTTTACCGCCAACGGCGGACTTTTTGAACGGCCACCGGCCGCTTTTTGAACCGTGGCGGCTGTTGTCGTCATGCAAAGCATGGCGTTGGGGATGGTGGTGATGATAAGGAGGAAAACTTGTTTTCCGACTGACGTCACCGCCACCCCCAAAAAGGCGGAGCCGACAACAGTCGCCATGGCTTTTTGTGTTTATATCATCCTATTTTATGTCCTGCTGCAGGTAACGCCTTCGGCTAATCGCAACTCCTACAGAGTTGCCATACCTTATTATATATATACCCAGGGTAGAGGCGCTGCATAACGAGCCCCTCCCCGACCCTCCCCAAAGGGCGGGAGTTTTTATAATTAGTTAATACACAGCCGAATAGAACTCCCTCCCCTTGGGGAGGGCTGGGGTGGGGCTTTAGCTGCTCGCGATGACTGTACCAGGGCACAATGCATCAACAAACGAGACAGCCCGAGACACGGCGCTACTGCACCAGTCTCGGGCTGTTATTCTATTTTTCCTATTCAGCGACTATTGCGCTGTATATCTAATTATCGGTTATTTGAGAACGGGTCTAACTGCATATTTTGCATTCTCGCCATGAGCTGTTGTTAATATAAATGTTTGTAAATATGGCTTTACATTATAGTAAAGAGACAAACAGGAGCAGGATTTTGATTCATTATCCTGATAGGATGACCAATAATTACCAGAAAATTCTGTACCATAATTTTTAGCATTAACCAATGGCAAGAATATGCTGTTACGAGTATATCCTGGCTGAACTCCAGTAAACTTGAAGCCAAATTCATTATTCTCTTGCAAATACTCAACTTTCACGGTACTGGTCGTAAATGTTATATCACCATCAACTTTTCCTAAAAGACCACTCATCTCTTCCTTGGTAGGCACTCTCCAATTGCCCCCCCAGAAAGTATTTGCATTGGCATCAGTCCATGTCATTGTTCCATCCACATTCTTCGTAGCAAACTTAGGACCGCCTGCCCACAGCTGTACCCAATCTACCAACTCTCTTTTTTTACCATCGATAGTAGCTTCTACCTTTCCGCTCACTGGACCGGTGGTCAGGTTGTAGTACTTGCCGGCTGTGAGACCTTTATCCTTGGTGGCCCTGACCAGGGTTCCGCCATTGTAGATGGCAATCTTCACTCCTGCGGGTACTGCGATATAATAGGTGCCGGGTTCTGGCTTTGTGAGCAGGCTAACCTTGGAGTTGCTGGTCGTCACAGTAAATTCTGTAGTACCCTTGGTAGCTTCGAGGCCAGACACCCACTTGTCGTCGCTTGTCTTTACTTGGATGTCGCAAGCGATGCTATCTACCTTGATACGCAGGATGGCTACCTGGGGCGTGAGCCTAATGTTGAGGCCATCGGCGCCGGTGGTGGCAGACGCGGTCTTGCCGGCACAGGCATAATAGTTGGCTACGCGAGCCAAATCACCTTTCTGATTAGTCAAGTCGACAATGTTGCCAGGGAAATAGGCGTACCAGTCGGCAACCGCATTAGTGGGTTTGGCATTGGTAGAGGTGAAAGTCTCGCCATTCTTGGTAAATGTATAATAGTTGGAGACCTCAGAGTTGGTCACATAGAGCTTGTCGGGGTCGGTAAAGCTGAACTTATAGGTACCGTCATTAGGGTCAGTCATGGTGGCTCGCGAAGCGGGCTGTTCTACAGTGGCGTTGAGGGTCATGCCCTGGGTGGCACCGCCGAAATCGTCGTTGCTGCAACCGGTCATCATCATCGCTGTAGCAGCTATCAAAAACAATAATGTCTTCTTCATTTTCCTTAATTCTTAGTTCTTGTCTGTTGTATTGTTGCCTATGGAGCATGGGTCTACTTATTCCCACACATCTTCTTCATCACCGCTTGTGACGTCACCTTGTACTGTGATGTTTCCAGTGCCACTTCCTGCGAGGATAGCGAGGGGCTGTACGGCGAAGACAGTGGTCGCCGGCTTAATGTAATGTTGCTTGTTCATCTTGTTGAAATTCTATTTAGTTGTTATATATATATTCATGTATAGCGGCAGTGGTCTCTCCATCTCCCCCATCGAGGACATGGCAAACTGCGACATAGATATAGGTAATAGTGGTGGAAAGTGAGGTTCCTGCGGCATGCCCATGCGCCATACGACTATGGTCGAAGCCTTGCAGAGGAGCTCTACAGCCATCCAGCCGGTAGGTTTGATTCAGATGGATTTGAAAATCAGATTTGCAAAGGTAGTGATAAAGGCTGGAATAATGGCCGGTTTTTCATTTTTTAACACCATAAACACGTTAACTATCATGCCATAAGGCTCCATTGGCATCGCCGCGCGCCCATAGACCCTTACCCCGACGGAAGCTGTGCTGACGGCGAGAGCAGCGACCACGGGCTTCGCCATCGGCGGCAAGGGCGCTGCCGAGAGGGCACAAAAAAGCAGCCTCTGCTGCCCGAGCCTGTGGCCCATGACAGAAAGGCTGCCTCTATGTTAAGTTAATGTGCTTGCAGTTAAAGTGGCTTGTACTCTACGAATGCCTCCATAGCCTCGTAGCATGCCAGTCCGAGCGAGTCGTAGAGAGCTGCAGTGGCGCGGTTGCGGTCTTCGGCACGCTGCCAGAACAGGCGCTCGTCGTTGCCCAGGAAGGGAGCGCTCTCCATCTGTGAAGAGTGCTTGAGGATGGAGTTGCGCTTGGCGCGGAGTTCCTCGGGGCTCATGGGCACGCACATCTCGATGTTCTCGATTTCCCATTCAGCCCACGCACCACGGTACATCCAGATGCGGCAGTCCTTGAGCCACTCGGCACCGGCGTTCTTCTCCTCATCGATAGCTGCAAAGACGGCGTCGGTACACTTGCGGTGGGTACCGTGGGGGTCTGCCAGGTCGCCGGCAACGAATATCTCGTGGGGCTGAACCTTGCGGAGCAGTTCGCGTACAATCTCAACATCCTTCTCGGTCATGGGGAGCTTCTCTATCTTGCCACTCTCATAGAACGGAAGGTCAAGGAAGTGGACATGGTCGAGAGGTATATTGTTGTAAGTACATGCTGTACGGGCTTCACCACGGCGGATAAGACCCTTGATGGTACGTACCTCGGGAGTATCTACATCGCCCTCCTTCTTGTTCTTGAGTGTCTTCTTGATGTCCTTGTACATCTTGGTGATGACCTCGTCCTTGCTGTCCATGAAGAGCTGGTTGTAACCATTGACGAAGTGCATGAAGCGTGTCACCTCCTCGTCGCCCACGGCAATGTTGCCACTGGTCTCATAGGCTACATGCAGGTCGTGACCCTGCTTGACGAGGCGCTGGATGGTGCCACCCATAGAGATGACGTCGTCGTCGGGATGGGGCGAGAAGACAATGACGCGCTTGGGGAATGGCTTGGCGCGCTCGGGACGATAGGTATCGTCGGCGTCGGGCTTGCCTCCGGGCCATCCGGTGATGGTGTGCTGCAGGTCATTGAATATCTTGATATTGGCATTGTAAGCCGAACCATAGAGGGCGAGCAACTCGGAGAGTCCGTTCTCATTGTAGTCCTTGTTGGTGAGCTTGAGGATGGGCTTGCCGGTAATCTGGCAGAGCCATACGAGGGCTGCGCGGGTGAGCTTGTCGGTCCACTTGCAGCTGGCTACCAACCAGGGATGGATGATGCGGGTGAGCTTGCCAGCGGCGGGAAGGTCGATGACCACATGGGCATCGTTGTGGGTCTGGAGGAACGATGCGGGAATGGAGTCGCTAATCTTGCCTTCGACCATGCTACGCACAATCTCTGCCTTCTCCTCTCCCCATGCGGTGATAAACACCTTGCGGGCAGCCAGAATGTCGGCTATACCCAGGGTGACAGAGCATGGAGGCACAGGCTCCTGAGAGCCGAAGCTCAGCGACATCTCCTCGCGGCTGATAGCGTCGATGAGGATGAGGCGGGCCTGAGAAGTGAGGGTAGAGCCGGGCTCGTTGGTAGCGATGTTACCCATACGGCCTACGCCGAGCAGCATCACATCGATGCCGCCAAAGGTCTGGATGCGCTGCTCATAGAGGCGGCACTGGCTCTGCACATCTTCCTGGGCGATGGTACCGTCAAGGGTATAGACATTCTGCTCGGGAATGTCGATGTGGCTCAGCAGACGCTGGCGGAGCTGGCTGATGGTGCTGTGCTGGCTGTCGGCAGCGAGGGGGAAAAACTCATAGGCGTTGAAGATAACCACGTTCTTGAAGCTGACGAGCTTCTTCTCGTAGCGGTCTATCAACTCGTTGAATACGGGGGTCAGCGACTGGCCTGTACCCATACCTAAGACACAATACTTGCCGAGCAGTTCCTTGGCCTTGATTTCGGCCACGATGGCATCGGCTATCTTCTGCGCACCTTCATCCACCGTGGGATAGATGTCGGTGAGGATGTGTTCGTCGCGTGTAATCTCGGAGCGCTCTACGGCCGTCTTGGGGTTATAAAACTCTTCGGGAACTGTGTTGAATACAATCTGCGAACTTAAGTTAAGTCTCATTGTCTTATCAGTTATTGAAGTTCTTATAAATTATCTTTCTCGATATCCTTGAAGTACTTGTAAGTACCCACCTTGAGCTCCTCGGTGGCTGCCTCATCGGCTACGATGATGGCATGGGGATGCTGCTGCAGGGCGCTGATGGTCCAGGCCTGGGTCACGGGACCTTCGACAGCTGCCTGGAGGGCGCGCGACTTGTGGTGGCCATTGACGAGAATCATCACCTCGCGGGCTGACAGCACAGTGCCTACGCCTACGGTGAGGGCGTGCTTGGGCACCTTGTTGACATCATTGTCGAAGAATCGGCTGTTGGCGATGATGGTATCTGTAGTAAGTGTCTTGATGCGTGTGCGTGATGAGAGTGAAGAGAAAGGCTCATTGAAAGCGATGTGGCCGTCAGGTCCGATACCGCCAAGGAACAGGTCGATACCGCCTGCTTCCTCTATCATCTGCTCGTAGTGGGCACACTCGGCGTCGAGGTCTTCGGCGTTGCCATTGAGAATGTGGATATTCTCGGCGGGGCAGTCGATGTGGTCGAAGAGGTTGCGACGCATGAACGAGTGGTAACTCTCGGGATGGCTCTCGGGCAGTCCTACATACTCATCCATATTGAATGTGATGACGTGCTTGAAGCTGACTTTGCCAGCCTTGTAGGCTTCTACGAGGCAGCGATACATACCCTCGGGCGAAGAACCCGTAGGCAATCCCAACACAAAAGGTTTCTCCGCTGTAGGGGCAGCGGCGTTGATACGTTCAACGACATGATTGGCAGCCCACTGAGACAGCTGCGCATAGTCGGATTCGATAATTAATCTCATTGCTCTGATGTTTAAGTTATATTCTATTTGAATTACAAAGTTACACATTATTAATAATAAAAAGGACAAAAAACGGATAAAAAACATCCCCGCGGCGTTTTTTGTTG